>CALCTA010000125.1 GCA_937893945.1 uncultured Clostridia bacterium
GATGAAAGGAACGATATATATACTGTTTGCCGCTGTACTGTTTTTATCATGCGGTGCACGTGAGATCAAGGATGCCAGAAAGATTCTTGATAATGTGGAATCATTCATTCAGGAAAGGCCGGATAGCGCATTGTCCGTTCTCGAAGGAATAGATAAGTCGAATCTGAACAACAAAGAACTCAAGGCAAGACATGGTCTGTTGCTGTCTATGGCTCTTGACAAGAATTTCATTGACCTCACATCGGACAGTCTGATTGCACCGGTTGTCAAATATTACGAAGGGACCAAAGATTACGACCATCTCTTCAAGGCATATTACTACCTCGGACGAATATATCATAATGCAGACAGGCACAACGAATCAATGATGATATATTCAAAAGCTTTGGATATATCGGATAAGATCAGTGATAACCTCTATATCGGTCTTCTGCACGCACAGTTTGGCCACCTCAATTATGATTACTTCAATTATGAGGCAGCCATAGAATACTTTAATAAAGCTTATGAATACTATAAGAAGGCCGGCAAAGAGGCATATATGCACTACACATTGCTTAATCTTGCTCCTTTATATGGTGAATTGGGCGATTGGGCCAAGAAAAAGGCAACCCTTTGGGAGTGCATGGAATGGGCATATGACAACGACATGAAGATCGTTTATGACAATTGTATAGACCAATTGTTCCTGTTGTCTGTAACGACCAGCATGCCATCCATCATAGAAGAAATCATCGAAAAGTACGGCGCAGACGCGCTCAGATTCGCGCTTGCTACGGGTAACAGCCCCGGAAACGATATGAGATTCTCTGACGAGAAGATCGAGGCGGCGAGAAACTTTGCTAACAAGCTCTGGAACGCTTCAAGATTTGTTCGTATGAACCTCACTATTGATGAGATCAAGCTTCCCGAGGCTGACAAGCTCGCATCAGAGGATAAGTGGATACTCCACGAGTTCAATAAGCTTGCCGCAAGCGTTCCCGCATCTCTTGATAAGTTTGAGGTGGGCGTTGCGCTTTCCTCTATTTACGACTTTACCTGGGACGTATTCTGCGACTGGTACATCGAGCTTTGCAAGATCAGACTCAACGACAAGGAGAGCGAGGGCAACCTCGTTGCTCAGAACGTACTCGCTTACGTTCTTACGGGCATTCTCAAGCTGCTCCATCCCTTTATGCCCTTCATAACAGAGGAGATCTATCAGGCACTTCCTCACGACGTTGAGAGCATTATGATCTCGTCTTATCCTGCAGCAGATGCCTCTCTCGTATTTGAGGCTGATGCGGAAAAGATGAATAAGGTCATCACCGCGATCAAGGCTATCAGAGCAAGACGTAACGAGATGAACGTTCCGCCCTCTCGCAAGGCAAAAGTATATATCGCAACCAAGTACACCGATGCGTTTAACGAAAGCAGTGCGGTATTCTTCAGCCGTCTCGCGTCTGCTTCCGAGGTAGAAATAGGCGAGAGCTTTGATTCTGTATTCTCGGCAGACGATGCGGTAAGAATAGTTACCGACTCGGCTACGGTCTTCCTGCCTCTGTCCGATATAGTAGATACAGAGAAGGAGAGAGCAAGACTTGAGGGCGAGCAGAAGAAGCTCGCAGGCGAGATAGAGAGAATTGAGAAGAAGCTTTCTAACGAGGGCTTCGTTGCTAAAGCTCCCGCGGCAGTAGTTGAGGGAGAGAAGGCAAAGCTTGCTAAATACCGTGAGAACCTCGACGGTGTTCTTGCGGCACTTGCTAAGCTTAAGTAATTAAAAATAAGCCTTACAGTTCGCTCTGAACTGTAAGGCTTTATATTTATAAAAAGCAAAATAAAAATGCAAAAAATAAAAATAAAAAATTTAAAAAGGTATTGACAAACGAAAGAGCTTGTGGTATAATAAACAAGTCGTTAAGAACGATGCTGGTATGGCTCAGTCGGTAGAGCACGTCATTGGTAATGACGAGGTCATCAGTTCGATTCTGATTACCAGCTCCAAAAATCCCACGCGAAAGCGTGGGATTTTTCTTTTGTAAAACGAAAACCACGCGATAGTGGCAGACCGCGCCGATAAACATGAATCTTTGTTGTAGGGACAGGCGTCCTCGAATGTCCGTTTTCGACACAAAGTTACCAAGAGCCTTCTCCCGCTGGAGAAGGCTTGGACCGTCGAGGACGCCGGTCCCTACAAAATATAATAAAATTTTTAGCAAATACTTTTACGGTAAGTCGGTAATATCAGAATTATGCTCGAAGATACGTTTATGAGCTTTCAC
Organism: uncultured Clostridia bacterium; assembly: GCA_937893945.1. Classification (GTDB taxonomy): domain Bacteria; phylum Bacillota; class Clostridia; order Oscillospirales; family CAG-272; genus HGM12713. The sequence goes on from CALCTA010000125.1 coordinate 2,262, forward strand.
TTGAAGATGACGCAAAGGCTTACGAGGAAGACCGCAGCGGATTTGTTGCCGCTAAATACGGCGACAAGGGCTACTGTGTGCGCTTTGGCAAGATAGTCGTTTTCGGAAATTCTTCCGTGATACCTACTATAGAAGAGTAAATTACATAAACAAAAAACTCCCGAACTGTGTTCGGAAGTTTTGGTGACCCACCGGAGACTCGAACTCCGGACCCCTTGATTAAAAGTCAAGTGCTCTACCATCTGAGCTAGTGGGTCGTATTCCTTTTTTAGCCTACCCATATATAATATCACACAAATCGTAGTTTGTCAAGCAAAATTTTTTTGAAGGTGAAAAAATTAAGATAGATTTCAAAAGGAATTTTTTGTGCAAAATGACTAAATGGTTCTCAGACTCTTGATCTTTTCCGCAAGAGCGTAGATCGTATCGGGGAAAAGCTCAGGCAGCTCGCGGCGCTCCCCGTCGGATTTGTCAGGATCCTGCGAGAGAATGCTCTGGCGCATCATAAATATTATCGGCTTGTCAAGTCCTTTGGCTCTGTCGGGCTTGAGCTGACCTCCAAAGCAATGAATGCCGAGCGAGAACTTTGCGCTTCTCGGTATCTCTGTGGTAACGTAGTCGTCAAAATCGTCTGTAAGACCGCAGCAGATAAATGCCGCGCTAGGCATAGACGAGAGCGTTTCTGCATTTGCGGATATATATTTTTTCAGCGCCTTGTCAAGCTTGTTCATTCTGATAGAGCCACCGACCACAAGGGCATCGTAGCCGTCGGGGGAGGGGGGAGATGAGTGAACGTCGCAGACGTCAACCTCTGAGAATGCGCATAGCCTCTCGCGAAGCATTTCGCACGCCTCGGCCGAAGCGCCGTTTTTAGATGCATATATTATCAGGGTCTTCATATAGGGCTCCTTTATGATACGTAGAATACAGATATATTATACATCTAAAGCGCTCTTATGTCAAGTAAAAAAACGGTTGCCGAAGCAACCGTTTTTATTTATATTCGGGACTTATTCAGGCTTATCCTCAATAAGTCCGTAGGTGTTTCCGTGTCTCTTATAGACCACACATATCTCCTCGCTCTTCGCATCTCTGAAAACAAAGAACTCGTGTCCGAGAAGATTCATCTGCATGATTGCCTCTTCCACCGACATCGGCTTAATAGAGAAGCTCTTACGTCTGATATTGAACTCAGCCTCCTCCTCAAAATCCTCGCCCGTTTCGATTATGCCGCCCTCAAAGGCGCCGCTTCTGAGCCTGCGCTCAAGACGGGTCTTGTTCTTGCGGATCTGACGCTCTATCAGATATACTGCTCTGTCAAGCGCGTTGCGGAAGGTCTCATCCTCAACCTCGCTCCGGAAAATAGTGCCGGAGGCGACTATGGTGATTTCAAGGCATTTCTGGTTATGCTTGCAGCTGAGTGTGGCTGTTGCTGAGCATTCGTCGCCGAAATATTTGTCGAATTTCTTCAGCTTTGATTCGATGATATTCTTCATATCATCCCATACGTTCATCTGTCTGCCAATGATGTTGACCTTCATAGTTGTTCCTCCTTGAGTTTCGTTTTTAGGGGATCTATATCTCCCCAATGCTATTATACCATATATATGCGCGATTGTAAATAGGCAACAAAGAATTTTTATAAAAAATATAAATTTTGTTCATATTGCACAATTATCGAAAATGCCCTTAGATTTGCTCGAAATCTGCGTTATTTCCGAAACAAGAATAAAAAACGCAATAAACGGAATAAATAATTTAAAAAAACGCTCAAAAAGAGAAAAATAATTCAAAAAATATTATCATTGTCCGTTTTATGACACATATAATGTGATATAATGTGTTCACCGAAGCGGAAGAGAATTCTTGAAAAGTGCAGGAAAAATATCCGCCGAAAAGGAGATTTAAAATGACAAGAGAACTCAGACAGGTAATAGAAACAGTACAGATGACAGATAAGGTAAGCAGCGAGAACGTAGCGTGCAAGGAGTGCAACTGCTCGGTATATACTATGGCATCGGTTGCGGGAAGCATCCTGCTTTGCATTGGCATCGTAGTTTACGGTCTTATCTGCGGTTAATATGATTTTTTATATGAGCGCGCCTGCCAAAGTTTATGCTTGATTTCCGCAGTAAATTGTGGTAGAATATATTTGATAAGCGGAGACCGCTGATATGAAGGAGGGACTATGGCAAAGCGTTCTAATCAAAAGCTGAAGCTTTTATATCTTTATAGAATAATGCTTGAAGCTACCGACGAAAGCTATGGGCTTACTCTTTCTGAAATTTCTGCGGAGCTTCTTAACTACGGTATAACCGCAGAGAGAAAAACGCTTTACGACGATATTGAGATGCTAAGGCTGTTTGGACTTGATGTTCGCGTGAAGCGCGACCGACACGTGAGGTATTACGTCGGAAGCCGCGACCTGACTTACTCCGAGCTTAAGCTTATAGGAGACGCAGTGAATTCCTCATCCTTGCTTTCCGCTAAGGAAAGAGAAGCGCTTTTGCACCGTATTTGCTCGCAGAGCGGAAGAGCAGCTACAGCGCTCTTTAAGACGGTGGAGGATCACACTCACGATCGTCAGACTTCTGCTTTGGGGCAGATAGAGCTTTTCTGCAAAGCGATTCTTGAAAACAAGAAAATGCGAGGTCGCTATTTTAAGTGGAATTCAAGGAAGCAGAGAATAATGCAGTTTGACGGCGAGCGGATAAAGTTCAGTCCTTGGTATATCGATCTTAGCGGTGAAGAGCCTATGGTAGTAGTTTATCTTCATTCCGAGCGTGAGCTTGTCGCGCTGCGACCTGACAGATTTATAGACCTTGAGCTGCTTTCGGACGGAAGAGATGGCGAGAGCGAATTCCTTGCGCTGAGCCGTGAGGAAGGACTTGTGGCATTGCTTGAAAGATCTGCGCCTATTATGCTTCGTATGCGTGCCGATAATTCTCTCTCAGATAAGGTGATAGACAGATTCGGAACGGGTATAACTATTATTTCAAATCGAGATACGGATTTTGAATTTTCGGTAAAGGCGAAGGCTGACGGCGAGCTTTATTCGTGGATATTCAGATGCGGCGGCGGAGTAGAGCTGCTCGCGCCCATAAGTGCTTGCGAGGAGTATCGCAGACTTCATTCATCATCTGCGGTATGAGCAAATAACATAAAAAGAAAACGGAACGTATTTTTATACGTTCCGTTTTCTTTTGAGCGTCTCAGGAATGATTACTGAGCGTTCTTCTTCATAGACTCAAAACAAGCGCTGCAATATACAGGTCTGTCGTTGGAAGGCTGGAAGATAACCTTAGCTACGCCACCGCAATTTGCACAAGTTGTTTCGAAGTATTCGCGCGGAGCTTTTCCTGCGTTCTTCTTTGCGTCGCGGCAAGGCTTGCAGCTCTTGGGCTTGTTCATGAAGCCCTTTTCTTTGTAGAATTTCTGCTCTCCTGCGGTGAATACAAATTCATTTCCGCATTCCTTGCATACCAGAGTTTCGTCAACAAACTCTTCTGCGCCTGCATCTACTCCGGCCATTACTACTTCTTCGTTCATGATTTTACCTCACTTTGTAAGATGGAATTGTTTTGCCCTGTGCCGTCAGGTAATGACACTCTGCGGTGGGCTATCTGACAGGTTACCCTGATCATTCAAATTTACCTGAGAACTTCTCTCAGCTTCTTTCGGATGCGGTATATCGCATTATTGATGGATTTCTCGTTGGTAGAAAGGAGAGTGGCGATCTCAGAGGCAGAACGCCCCGAGATATACAGCTGCCAGACCTTGTACTCAAGCTCCGAAAGGTTTTTTCTTATGACGGCGTAAAGTGATTTGAGGCGTTCCTGCTCCAGCATTCTTGCCGAAGGGTCTTCAAAATCCTGAACGGTAATAAGATTATGCGGTATTTCTGCCACAGGCTCGGCAGAGCGCCGCTTCATCGCGCGGAGGAAAGACACGAGGGCGTTGTATATACAGATCTTAGCAAAGAGTCCAAACTCGACCTCGTTTTGTTCCAAGTCATAAGCTAATATTGAATTATAAAACACGACCGATGCCTCTTGCTTGAGATCCTCGCAGTAAAGAGAGAAGGTCTCGTCGGTAGAGAAGCGCGCGACAGACGCATCGATCAAGGGGCGGTACTGATCAAGAAGGGCATCAAAGGCGTTCTGGTCGCCATCTCTTACAGCAAGGATCAAGGTCCTAACATCCCTTTTTGATTTTTTAACATTCATACCGATACCAACCCTTAAAGCTTTAATATATGCAAAAGGAAAATGGGTAGAGTTTCCCTTACATACACCTCACCAATATCTATTATATCATTAAAATGTATAATGTCAAGGGGGTTTTTAAAAATATTTTTGTAAATTTTCACGAAAATTGTCGCAGTATGGCAAAATATACAAACAAAACTCGCTTTATTTGGTTATAAATACACAAAAGCATAGCCAAGTATGCTAGGCTATGCTTTTGAATAAGTGTGCTTTTGAAATGCGAGTGCCGTTTGAATGTCAAAAAGCGGTAATTTTACGAACAGAACTCTGGTGAATTTGTTTTAATCGAACAGATAATTCACGTTTCCTGCCATCAGCGCTACTACGCCTCGGTAAATTGCCTCGGGGCGCTCGTAGAAGTTGTTCCTCATTCTCTCGGCGCGGTTTTCGGTATCTACAACAAGGCTCTGTGAGAATATCGGCAAGCCTTTTTCGGTGAAGGAGCAGGTAACCAGATATCTTCCGTCATCAGTCTTTTCGACAGTGCATTTAGCGACTATCTTGCGCTTTTTGAAGTCAAGATAGCGCAGTGCCTGAGTCAGCGCCTTGTCAAGTACGCTCGCAAGCAGATCGCTCTTAAGCTCACGCGCTACCACTCTGCCGCGGTCGGTGATGAGATAAAGCTCCTTGCCGTCCTCCTCAAACTTATCAATAAGGTGCATATCGACCATCTCGTGAAAGCCCTCGGCAAAATCGAGATACATCACGTAGTCTGTCTGCATAACGATATCGTTGATAGTGCTGAAATCAAGCGGGTAATTTATATTCTCAAGAAGATAAAGCACGAAGATCTTAACGTTCCGCATACTTCCGATGTTGGAGCTCATAAGAAAATCCTTTCTTTAGGGGGAATTTTTTAACTTGCTATAATATTCTAACATATTTTTAAAAAAATTTCAATAAGTATTTGTAATTCTCAGAAAAATATGATATAATAGACCTATCATATCCGCTAAGGAAGGAAAAAACCATGATTTCTATTGCATTACTTGGCTTCGGATGCGTCGGAAGCGGCACTGCCGAGGTACTTACAGAGAACAAAAAACTTATCGAGAGCAGACTTGGCTGCGAATATAAGATAAAATACATTCTTGATCTCCGCGATTTTCCCGACAGTCCCTTTGGCGATCTCGTGGTACACGATTTCAAGAAGATCCTTGAGGACGATGAGGTCAGCGTAGTTGCCGAGATGATGGGCGGCTCGCACCCCGCATATGATTTCACCAAGGCGTGCCTTGAGGCAGGGAAGAGCGTGGTAACCTCCAATAAAGAGGTGGTTGCAAGCTTCGGCGTTGAGCTTTGCGAGATCGCGGCATCTCACGGCGTCAGATATATGTTTGAAGCGAGCGTAGGCGGCGGAATACCGATCATAAGACCTATGATGACAGACCTTGCTTCAAATAAGATCAACAGCATCAACGGAATACTCAACGGGACTACCAACTATATACTCACAGCTATGCGCGACGACGGCAAGAGCTTCGCAGACGCGCTTTGTGAGGCGCAGAGGCTCGGATATGCCGAGGCAAATCCCGCGGCTGACGTTGAGGGTAAGGACGCGGCGAGAAAGACTGTAATTCTCGGCGCTATCGCAAGCGGCAAGCTTGTGTCTCCCGAGGCTATCTCAACTGAGGGCATCACGAAGATCTCACTTTGCGACGTTGAGCTTGCGCAGGCGCTCGGATATTCCATAAAGCTTATCGGACACGCTGAGGACAGAGACGGAAAGCTTCTCGCGTTCGTGTCTCCTATGGCAGTGCCCGAGGCAAATCCTCTTGCGCGCATAGACGGCGTGTTTAACGGAATACTTGTCAACGCGAATATGGTCGGCGACGTAATGTTCTACGGTCCGGGGGCTGGCAAGCTTCCCACCGCGAGCGCAGTAGTTGCGGATATAGTTGACGTTATCGCCAAGCGCGACGTTCCCCCCACACCTGTCGGCTGGGTTAAAGCCGAGGCGAGCGATATCGCGCCTCTTGACGATTACGTTTGCCCGAGACTTGTTATCGTTGACGGCGAGTGCGATAACGCGCTTGCGACTCTCGACGGAAAGTCGGCTTACTTCACCTTTCCCATCAGCGAGACTGAGGCAAGAAAGATCAACGCAACAGCGATCTACAGAGTGCTTTGATTTACAATAATAAAACGGCAAACCTGAAACTCAGGTTTGCCGTTTTTGTGTTATATGTTCGCCATAGCGTCCTCGAGGAGCTTCTTTGCGTGGATTATATCAGCGGTCTGCTGTTCGCCCGAGATCTCGCGTTCGATGGTGAAGGGACCCTCGTAGTTGTATTCAACTATAAGCTTTCTTACGACTTCGGGGATGTTAGCCTTGCCGTCGCCTGCGCGTGCTTCGTGTCCGAGATACATTCCGTTCGTGGGATAAAATCCGTCCTTGATGTGTGTATCCATAACGTACTTGCCGAAAACGTCAAGCGCGTCAACGGGGTTTGCCTTACCGTAGAGAATGGGGTTGGCGGTGTCAAGGTTTACGCCGAGATTTCCCGTGCCGATAGCCTCAATAGTGCGAAGCAGGGTAATGGGAGTCTCCTGTCCTGTTTCAAAGAGGAAATACTGTCCCTTTTTCTTCATATATCCGCAGAGATTGCGGAGTGCGGCTACAGTTCCGTTGAACTCTGTCGCGCTCGGATTCTCGGGGATAAAGCCAACGTGAGTTACCACCTGCTTTACACCGATCTTCTCGGCAAAATCAGATGCGCTCTTAAGCTCGCTAAGACGGGTAAATCTGTAGGCTACGGGAACGAGGCCGATGGTGTCGGGGCCTGCGGTGAAATTCCACTCGCAAGGACCTGTCCAACCTGCCCAGAGCGAAGAAACGTTGATGCCGGTCTCGGCGATAGCCGCCTTGATCTTCTCAGCGTGCTCGTCGCTCTTAAAGATATCCACGTTCCAGATGCATATCTGGCAGGAGTTTATGCCAAGCTCCTGATTTTTACGGAACTTTTCAAGTATATCAACGTCGGTGTCATATCCGACCATTGCGCCTATTCTGTTGATCATATTTCTCTCCTATATTAAAGAACTACGGTCTCGCCGTTCTTACGTGCGCTCTCGATGATCTTCTCGGTGAGATAAATAGAGCCTGCGGCGCATCTCGGGTCGTTTACGGTGTTGACGAAATCGGGGTCTCCAACAGCAAGAGCTATTGCGCGGATCTCCTCAGCCATTCTGTCCTTGCGTTCGCCCGAGCGAGTGCCTTCCGCCTCATAGGGCTCTGTTCCGTCGTCGCGGCAGACCTTTACAGATCCGCCGTTGTAAATGAGAGAAGCTTTCTCAAAGCGCGCTCTGTATGCCATTCTAAAGCCGGTGTTGCTTGCTTCATCCCAGGAAGCAGTAGCGAATACGAGAGCTCCGTCGTCGTAGGTCATACGCGTATTTACATACTGGAGAGGCATCTGTGCCGTCTGTGCCACGGACGAAACTGTCTTAGGGAGACCGAGAAGGTAATTTGCCATATCGACGTCGTGGATATGAAGGTCAAACGGACAACCGCCGCTCTTGTTTATATCCTGATACCAAAGCTCAAATCCCCAGTCAGGAAGTCCTCCGAGGCGTTCAAATGAGAGAGTGCGAAGCTTGCCGAAGGTACCCTCGTCTATGCACTTCTTGAGGTATTCGTATCCTGCCTCGAAGTGCAGACACTGACCTATCATGAGCTTCTTATCGCATTCGTCAGCTACCGCGAGCATCTCTTGACAGTCGGCATACGAAAGAGACATAGGCTTCTCAGACTGAACGTGCTTGCCTGCGCGCATAAGCTTGATAGCGTATTCCTTGTGCATATAAGAGGGAAGGCAGATGTCAACCACGTCGAAATCCTCTTTTTCGAGCATCTCGTCAAGATCGGTGTAGAGATTTATACCCTCAAGATCGCTTCTTACCGATGCGCCGAGGTTGATCTCTTGCTTTGCGTGGAACTGCTTTTCGTCGATATCGCAGATAGCGACGAGCTTTATGGGGAAGCCTTCATTCGTAAGAATGTCGTAGCCGTGCTTATGCGACTGCGCTATTCCGCCGAATCCAAGAAGAGCAAATTTGATTTCTCTCATAATAAATTACTCCTTATTTCTTGCAATTAGACCTAAGTTGTGATACAATTAAATAAAGATCAAAGAGCAGCAACGATAGCGGCGGTGTCTCTTGCAATAACCAGCTCCTCGTTGGTGGGAAGCACGTAAACTGCTACTGCGGAATCGTCAGCAGAGATCTTGGTGTTCTCGGAAACGTGAGGAGCGGCATCGTTTGCAGCCTTGTCAAACTTGATTCCGAGGTATTCCATGTTCTCGCAAACGAGCTCACGGAGGTGAGGATTGTTCTCGCCGATACCTGCGGTGAATACTACCGCGTCAACGCCGTTCATAACAGCCGCGTAAGCGCCGATGTACTTCTTGATACCGTGGGTGAGTATGTTAACCGCGAGGTTAGCTCTCTCGTAGTTGGGATCGGAAGGACCTGCTGCGATAGCGTTCTCAAGGTCGCGGGAGTCAGAGGAGAAGCCCGAAACGCCGAGGAAGCCCGACTTCTTGTTCATAAGGTTGTCCATTTCAGCAGTGGTAAGTCCCTCTGCTTCCATGATATAAGTTACGATAGCGGGGTCGATGTCTCCGCAACGGGTTCCCATCTCAACGCCTGCAAGGGGAGTGAAGCCCATGGAAGTGTCCATAACCTTTCCACCCTTAACTGCGGATATAGAAGAGCCGTTACCGATATGGCAGGTAACTATCTTGGTCTCCTCAACAGGCTTGCCGAGAACCTTTGCCATCTCTGCGCTTACAAAGCGGTGGGATGTTCCGTGTGCGCCGTAGCGACGGATGCCGTACTTCTCGTAGTACTCATAGGGCAGGGGATAAACGTAAGCCTCGGGAGCCATTGTCTGATGGAATGCGGTGTCAAACACGAGAACCTGGGGCTTGCCGGGCATGATCTCAAGACAGCCCTTGATACCCATAAGGTGAGCAACTGTGTGAAGAGGTGCGAATGCCTTGCACTTCTCGAGCTTAGCGAGAACGTCGTCTGTCATAAGGATAGACTCGGAGAAGTAAGCGCCGCCGTGGACAACGCGGTGTCCGATAGCCTGGATCTCGTTCATATCCGAGATGCAGCCGATCTCCTTGTCGGTAAGTGCGTCAACTACGAGCTGCATAGCTGCGGAGTGGTCCTTCATGGGAGCTTCCTTAACTACCTTGATGTCCTTAAGGAGCTGCTTGTGAGTGATGCTTGAGCCCTCGCCGCCGATTCTCTCGCAAACGCCCTTAGCGGATACGACCTCGGTCTCGGTGTCGATAAGCTGATACTTGAGTGAGCTTGAACCTGCATTTACAACAAGTATATTCATTTTTCAAAATCCTCCATAGAATAAAATATTACAAGTAAAATTATACAACAATTTTTCAAATTTTTCAATAGGATTTTCAATAATATTTAATAATATTCGGCAAAAAAGGAAAAACAGAATGAAGATTTACGGAATAATAAGTGAATTTAATCCCTTTCATACGGGGCACGCGCGCATAGTTGCGGCGGCTCGTGAGAGCGGTGCTGACGCCGTGGTGGCGATAATGAGCGGAAACGCCGTTCAGAGAGGCGAGCTTGCGGTGCTTGATAAGTACTTAAGAGCCGAGGCGGCGACAAGAGCGGGAGTCGATCTCGTGCTTGAGCTTCCGTTCCCGTGGAGCGCGGCAAGCGCGGAGTATTTTGCCCGTGCGGGCGTGTCTATTGCATCAGGGTTCTGCACCGATCTGATATTCGGCTCGGAGTGCGGAGATATAGACGCGCTGAAGAACGCCGCTTCTTTGGCAAGGAGTGAGGACTTCCGCGAGGAGTACCGCAGACGGATAGAGAGCGGCGAGAGGGCGGCAGGCTGCTACTTCTCAATGCTTAAGGAGAGAGGTTGCCCCGAGTTTTCCTCAAACGATATACTCGGAATAGAATATATCCGCGCCGCGTGCGATCTCGGCGCGTCTTTGGAGATGCATACCATCAAACGAGAGGGAGCGGATTATAATGATACAGAGCTTGGCTTCTCGCAGTACCCGTCGGCAACTGCTATCCGAAAAATGTGGCAGGAGTTTGGCTTTGAGGACAGCGCAAAGTATATTCCGCCTGAGGCTTACAAGGTATATGAGAGGGCTTATTTTGAGGGCGAGATGTGCGACGTTTATCAGCTCTCACGCGCGATTCTGACCTATTTCAGACTTCGCTCGCCAAGTGATCTTTCGGACTTTGCCGAGAACGAGGGCGGCATCGCAAATCGCATTTGCGCGCTCGCCCACGAATGCTCAAGCCTTGAGGAGCTTGAAGAGAAGCTTTCGACAAAGAGATATACCGACGCAAAGCTGCGCCGCGCGCTGCTTTTCTCGATGACAGAGGTAAGGCGCGAGCTTCTCGGAAGTCTTCCCGAATACACCACGCTGCTCGCCGCAAATTCAAGGGGCAGAGAGCTGCTCGCGGCAAATCGTAAGAGCGGTGGAATGGCGGTAGTTACAAAGCCTGCCGACATGCCCGCCGAGAGCGCGCAAACTCTTGCCGCGCATCGCCTTGACGCGATATTCACGCTTGCAAAAATGCAGCCGAACTGTAGCGGTGAGTATATGAAACGCGGAGCGTATATAGAATAGAAACGCTTTTTTGCTGCTCTCACAAAAAAGATGTTGACTTTTCATTTTAAGGGTGGTATAATATATAAGATAAAAAGCGATACATAGAGAGAGGAGATATATAGATATGGCAGACGTAAGAGAGCTGGTAAGCGGAAAGTACCTTGAATATAAGGGATTGCCGCTCGTTCGTGAGGGCGACACTATTTGCTACGGCGATATGGAGGGCAAGTGCATACTTATCCTTGAGATAATGTCTTATAAGAAGGTTGACGGAAAGGATCTTCCCGATAATATCATCATTCAGGTGGTAGATCCCAAGAATCAGAATAAGATATTCCGTCAGGGAACCAAACAGGGACTTTTTGAGGCATTCAGCCTCGGACTCGTTTGGTTTGAGCACGAGCTTAAGAAATAAAGAAACGCCGCCCAAGTGGGCGGCGCTTTTTTGCTTTACCCCCACCCACGCCCCACTTTGCCACTAAAAAATGCCTTTTAAAAGAACTTTTCCCCACCGTATTGACAAGCCTTTCACGGCGTGATATATTGAGGGTGTGATAACAAAAATTAAGAGAAATTTTAACCCTCTCGCACGACGAATGAGCAGATTTACTCGACGAATGTGCAAGGTTACTTGACAGCGCAGGATAGGGGTGCTACAATATAGAGAAAATAGCTCTGGAAAGGGGAAAATAAATGAGAAAAACGATAGCAATTTTTTTGACTTTAATACTGTTGCTTGCGCTCCTCACGAGCTGCAATTCGGACGATCAAAACGTGATGACCGAGGTTCCCACGTATGCTCTTGCCGAAACGCCTACCGAAGCGCCGACCGAGAAGCCGACTGAGAAGCCGACTGAGAAGCCGATCGAGAAGCCCACCGATACTCCCGTCGAGCATTTTGAATATGAGATTTCAGAGGACAAAAGCGCCGTATATATAAACAGATACCTTGGCACAGACGATGACGTAAGAATTCCCGATTTTATCGAGGGACTTCCCGTTACAGCCATCAACGGCACACAGAGCAAGGGCGCGTTTGAGGACTCTGCGGTGCGGTACATAAGTATGCCGAGTACCGTGAGTGTTATTGGCAAAAACGCCTTCAAAAATTGTTCTGAGATCGAACATATATACTTCGTGGACGCGCTGAGAGAGATAGGCGAGAGCGCATTTGAAAATTGCTCGGCTATCATAACCTGTAACCTCGAATTTTCCGCACTTGAATGCATTGGAGACCGAGCATTCTACGGTTGCACCACGGTTAAGCGGGTATATCTTCCCGATACGGTGTCAAGGATCGGAGACGAGGCGTTTGCAAACTGCTCGTCGCTTATCAATATAGAGCTGTCGGACTCGCTTATCGAAATAGGAAGCTCGGCATTTGAAAATTGCTACTCTCTTGAGAGAATATTTATTCCGAGCGGTGTTGAGATGAAGGATGCAGGCAGCCCTGCTTTTATCGGTACTCCATTGCTTAAAACAATCGTGTTTGAGGAAGGACGGGAGAAAATATCGGGCGCGCCTTACTTTAATCTCAACAGCGGCGCTGATATTTATATTCCAAAAAGCGTAAAGAGAGTTTCTTTGAACCCGTTTATTGTCGAGGATAATACGCCCATAGAGCTTATTTTTCTTGGCGACTGCCCCGAGCTTATCGAAACGCACGAAAAGCTCGGAGATCCGACCGTTTATTACGATGTGCGCACTTTTGGCTGGGAGAGCTGCGCGTGGCGCGACGTATATCCGATTAAAGAAAACCAATACATTTTTATTGAGGGAAAAGAGAAAGAGGGCTGGAAGACTTGTCTCGAACATTTTATTTCCAATAGAGCTCTCAAACAGATAGAAGAAGGCGTCGGAAGTTACGCCGTCGGGCTTATGGACGTTACGCTTGACGGAGTGCCCGAGATATTTCTCGCGTATCGCGGAGGCTCGATGGGCAACCGACCCTTCCAAATATACGACCTTCGCAGCGCTCAGAAGCTTGGATACTACGATGGATCCGTTAGCGGCAGCATATATCCCGTCAAGTCTTCTGACGGAGAGGTTATATGGCTTTCAGAGGGCTGTTTCAGAGATCCAGACCTGGGTATACTTGATTTTCTCGTGCGGATATTGCCAGAATTTGGGGAAAGGTATCTTGCAGCAGATAGTCTTTTCCACAAGGCAGAAAACCGAAAGGACGGTAAAGAAGCATTTTACAGCGTGGGAAATGAGAATAAAACTCTTTCTAAAGCGGAATACTATGAGGAATACGGCAAGTTCAGAGATTCGTACAGAAGAATACCCTTTGCCGAGATGAAGCTTGTTGAGTGGAATAGCATCGAAGCGGAGAGCAAGCAGGAAATAGCTTCTGAAATGGCAGAAGCGCTGTTAGAGGGATACGTTGGTGTAGTTCCCGATGATTTATTAACTGATCCGCAACAATAGAAAGCAGTATAAAAAGCAAACGCGCCGCG
>CALCTA010000126.1 GCA_937893945.1 uncultured Clostridia bacterium
ATCGGAACACCTGCGTCCATAAGAGCAAGGGTAGAACCGCATACAGAGCCCTGAGAGGTAGAACCGTTAGAGGAAACTACGTCAGAAACGAGACGGATAGCATAGGGGAATTCCTCGGGGGAGGGGAGAACGGGAACGAGCGAACGCTCAGCGAGAGCGCCGTGTCCGATCTCACGACGGCCGGGGCTTCTGGTGGATTTAGCCTCACCTGTAGAGAAGCCGGGCATGTTGTAGTGGTGCATATATCTCTTTTCGGTCTCGTTGTCGATACCGTCGAGCATCTGTGCCTCGGAAAGCATACCGAGAGTAGCAACTGTAAGAACCTGAGTCTGACCTCTTGTAAAGAGACCCGAGCCGTGAGTTCTGGGAAGAACGCCAACCTCACTTCCGAGAGGTCTGATCTGATCCATTCTTCTTCCGTCAACTCTCTTCTTGTCGCGGAGCAACCAACGGCGAACGATCTTCTTCTGGATCTTGTAGATAAGCTCGTCCATGATAGAAGCGATCTCAGGATACTCCTCGCTGAACTTCTCGATGATAGCGTCGGTTATCGGAACTACCTTCTCGTCGCGAATATTCTTATCGTCGGTGTCAAGTGCTTCCATCATATCCTTCTCGCAGAAGTCGAATACCTTATCGAACATCTCGTGGTCGAGCTCGCAAGAGGGATAATCGAACTTGGGCTTGCCGATCTCGTCGATAATAGCGTTGATGAAGCCGAGAAGCTCCTTGATCTCCTCGTGAGCCATCATGATAGCCTTGAACATAGTGTCGTCGTCAACCTCGTTAGCGCCTGCCTCGATCATAACGACCTTTTCCATAGAAGCGGCAACGGTCAACTGAAGATCGCTCTTCTTCTGCTCCTCTTCGTTGGGGTTAACAACGAGCTTGCCGTCAACGAGACCCATGAATACGCCGCCGATAGGGCCGTTCCACGGGATATCCGAGATAGCGAGAGCGGTAGAAGCACCGATCATAGCGGTGATCTCAGGTGAGCAGTCGGGATCTACGGACATAACCGTAAGAGTAAGAGCTACGTCGTTGCGGAGATCCTTGGGGAAGAGGGGACGGATAGGACGGTCGATAACTCTGGAGGTGAGAACTGCCTTCTCGGAGGGCTTGCCCTCTCTCTTGAGGTAACCGCCGGGGATCTTTCCTGCCGCATACATTCTTTCGTCATAGTCAACAGAAAGGGGAAGGAAGTCGATACCGTCGCGGGGCTTTGCGGACGCGGTAGCGCAGCAAAGAAGAACTGTCTCACCGTAGCGGATGAGAACAGAGCCGTTTGCAAGGCCTGCCATCTTACCGGTCTCGATAACGAGAGGTCTGCCTGCAAAGGTGTAACGGAATACTTTGTAATTCTTGAATTCCATAGGTGTGCTGATCTGGGACATAATATCCTCCTTAAAAAATAATTTAGAAATTATCTCACAGGGTTAGCACTTAATCACGCGCCGAAAACGCTCTCGAATACGGCGAATGATTAACTGCTAATCCGATGTGAGATGCCGACAAAATAGTAAAAAAGGGTAAAATAAGAGTAAGGGAGTGAGGAGTCGAAACGAGACCGTTCCACTCTTCACTCCGACAACTATTGAATTACTTACGGAGACCGAGCTTCTCTACGATAGCTCTGTAGCGCTCGATATCGGTCTTCTGAAGGTAACCGAGAAGGTTTCTTCTGTGTCCGACCATCTTCTGCAGTCCGCGACGGCTGTGGTGGTCCTTACGGTTGGACTTGAGGTGCTCGGTGAGGTTCTTGATTCTGTAGGTAAGAAGTGCGATCTGTACCTCGGGAGAACCTGTGTCGCCCTCTTTGGTAGCGTACTGCTCAATAATTGCCTGCTTTTCGTCTTTCAACATTTTTGGTATTCACCTTTCAAAAATATATTTATCGCAAACTCAGCATACGGTGGGTGAAAAATTGCTTTTCGCAATACTGTATCCGCAAACCGAGTTGACGACATGTACAGTTATTATAACACACTTCTATTTATTTGTAAATAGTTTTTTCAAAAAAATTAAAAATCTTTTT
>CALCTA010000127.1 GCA_937893945.1 uncultured Clostridia bacterium
AGATCAATCCTCAAAGGAGAAAAGAAAAATGGCTAAAATAAAATGGAAGGGCGGCGCTCTGACTGCCCCCGTTCCGCCCGCGATGATCAGTTGCGGAAGCGAGGCGGCGGGCAACTCAAATATTATCACTATCGCATGGACGGGTATAGTCAACACTGTTCCGCCTAAAACCTATATATCCGTGCGCCCCTCGCGCCACTCCTACGCTTTGATCAAGGAGAGCCGAGAGTTCGCCATAAACCTCACCCCCGCATCTCTCGTAAAGGCGGCAGACTACTGCGGAATATACACGGGTGCCAAGGTCAATAAGTTTGAAAAGTGCGGACTGACTAAAGAGGAGGCGAGCGAGATCTCCTGCCCTCTTATCGCCGAGAGCCCACTCTCGCTCGAGTGCAAGGTAACCGATATTATCGAGCTTGGCAGCCACCATATGTTCCTTGCGGACATAGTTGCGGTCGACGTTGACGAGAGGCTTATCAACAAGGACGGAAAGCTCTGCCTTGAAAAAGCGGGACTTGCCGCCTTCGCTCACGGAGAGTATTTCGCGCTTGGCGAAAAGCTTGGATATTTCGGATTTTCTGTCAAAAAGAAGAGAAAGCACCCGAAGAAAAAATAAGGAAAAGCTCTTTTTGTGCAAAATGCGGAAAATAATTTATTTTCAAAAAAGGACTTGACAAGCTTTTTGAAAGTTTTCCACAGGCTAAATTAAATTTACCCCCTAAAAAACATTTGATTTTCAAGGTTTTCCACACTTTCCACAGAGTTTTCCACAGAATCGCACTTTTCCACAAGGCTTGATTGTGGAAAAGATATTAGTGCGATTCTTTGGGCAAAATAACTAAAATACCACTTTTTGTAATACTAAAAATCGCGATTTCAGCCTTTTTAGCTTATCTTGCGTCGGCTTTTGATTTTTCGGGTGTCTCTTTTATCAGCGCCAAAAAATACTGCGTAAGGCACGGGAATTTTCAAAAAAACATTGTAATATGGTCGATTAAGTGTTATAATTAAGTGGAGGAAGTTTGCAGAGGTTTTTGTGAGATATATCATTTCATCAGCCGAGGACGGACTGACCGTTAAGGAGATACTGCTCGGCAGTATCGGCGTGTCGGTATCGCATCTGCGGCACTTGAAATTTATTGAAAACGGAATAATGCTTAACGGCGAGAAGGCTACGGTGAGAAGAAAAGTAGCCGTCGGAGACACCCTTGAGGTAGCCGTCGAGGACGCCCACGAGGGCTCGAGACTGACGCCTACCGACATTCCTCTTGAGATAGTCTATGAGGACGATGCGCTTACAGTTCCCTCTAAGCCTGCCGATATGCCTACCCATCCCTCTCACGACCACCACGGCGACACGCTCGCCGATGCGCTCGCCTACAGATACAAAGACAACCCGACACCGTTTGTATTTCGCCCTATCAACCGTCTCGACAGAAATACCAGTGGAATTACGCTTATAGCAAGAGACAGAATAAGTGCCGCAAGGCTCTCCGAGAGTATGCGCGAGGGCAAAATAAAAAAGCAATATCTCGCTATTCTCTGCGGCATACCCGAAAGCGCGGACGGAGTGATAGAGACTTATATGCGCCGCACAGAGCAGAGTATCATCAAGCGAGAGGTCTGCGACGCTGACGGCGGCGGAGACTACGCCCTTACGAGATATCGCGTTATAGCCACCGCAGACCGATATTCTTTAGTTCTTGCCTCGCCCGAGACGGGACGGACACATCAGCTGAGAGTGCATTTTGCGAGCATTGGCTGCGCCATTCTCGGCGACGATATGTACGGCACTCCCTCGTCGCTTATTCCGCGTCAGGCGCTTCACGCTATTGCCTTGAAGCTGCCGCACCCCACGACGAGCGATGAGCTTCAGCTTCGCGCAAGGCTCCCCGAGGATATGCGCGCTCCGCTTATCTCTATTTTCGGCGAGGATGCCGAGAAGCTTCTTTACGAGTATTCCGACTTTCTGGCTTGATGCCGCAAAAGAAGAAAAGAAAAGGATTTTACAACGCCAAATGGATCAGAACAATATACAGATACCCACCGAAGAGGAAACAGAAGAAGCAAAGCTTACAGAAGCTGCCGCTCCCGAGGAACGCAAAATGAAGCTTCCTCTCGCGTGCAAGATAATATACGCCATTGCCGCACTCTGCGCCGTTCTCTATATTTGCTTTATCCTCTTCCCCGAGTTTTCGGATATATTCAACAGACACGTCTCGCCCATCATAAGAGGCTTTTTAGCCACGCTTACAGGCTGGATCCCCTTCTCTCTCTCAGAGTTCCTGCTTCTTATGGTGCCGTTTTTGATAGCCTTCATAGCAGTTATCGGATTGAAGCGCTACTCTTCGTCCTGGAGAAACGTAGCGGTATTCTCGCTTACCATACTGTCGGTAGCGGCTTACGTGTTCTCGACATTCACGCTCGGCTTCGTGCCAGCCTACCGCGGCTCAACGCTTGATAAGAAGATGGGACTTGACAAGCAGCCCGTCAGCGCAGAGGAGCTTCGCGACACCACCTACGCCGTTCTCGAGGAGCTTACGGCTCTTGAGAAAGAGATAGGGTTTAAGAGCGACGGATTTTCGGTAATGCCGTACAGCTACGAGGAGCTTAACTCCAAGCTTATGGACGCTTACGATATTGCCTGCGAGAAGTACGACTTTATCCCCAAGCTCCATAGCAGAGTCAAGCGCATTATGCTCAGCGAGCCGATGACCTACACTCATATAAGCGGTATTTACACCTTCTTTACGGGTGAGGCGAATATAAACACCAATTTCCCCGACTACACGCTTCCCTACACCGCCGCGCACGAGCTTGCTCACCAGAGAGGTATCGCGCGCGAGGACGAGGCAAACTTCGTCGCCTTCCTCGTGTGTAAGGAATCCGACGACGTCTATATAAGATATTCGGCATATCTGAATATGTACGAGTATCTCCGCAACGCTCTTTACTCAGCAAACACAAATTATTATATAGAAACCTACTACAGCGTTCCAACAAACTGCCGCAGAGAAATGGCGGCGTACTCGGCATTCTTCGACAAGTACCGTGAAAACGTGATTGAGGAAGTCTCCGAGACTGTCAACGATACCTTTCTTACCATAAACGGTACCGAGGGTACTAAGAGCTACGGAATGGTAGTAGATCTCGCTGTAGCCTACTATAAGGCACAGTAAACCTTAATCATCACAGCAAATTCAACGGGAGGTATTATGAAACAGCTTATAATTCAAGGCGGAAAGCCGCTTCGTGGCGACGTATATATAAGCGGAATGAAAAATTCTGCCCTCCCCGTCATTTTCGGCACTATCGCCGCAAACGACGTGTGTACTATCAAAAATCTCCCCGACGTGAGCGACATCGCTCTCGCGCTTGACACTCTTGAGATGATAGGCGCTGACGTCCGCTTTATAGATACCTCTACGGCTATTATCGACACGAGGCGCGTCCGGATGAAGAGCCCCCCGCTTGAATACGTAAGTAAGATGCGAGGCTCTATATATCTGCTCGGCGCTATGCTCGGCAGATTTGGCAAAGCTCAGGTAGGATACCCCGGCGGATGCGATTTCGGGCTTCGCCCCATCAATCTTCACATCAAGGGATTTGAGGCGCTCGGCGCGAGAATTTCCTTTTCGGGCAGCGCTATGATAGACGGCGACGCTCCCGACGGTCTTCGCGGAAATCTCGTTTATCTTGACATAGCCTCAGTTGGAGCTACTATAAATATTATGCTTGCCGCGGTATTTGCCGAGGGTACTACCATAATAGAAAACGCCGCGAGAGAGCCTCATATAGTGGATATGGCGTGCTTCCTTAACGCCTGCGGAGCTAAGATCTCTGGCGCGGGAACAAGCATGATAAGAATAAAGGGCGTGGATAAGCTCCACGGCTGTACCTACGAGCTCGCCCCCGATATGATAGAGGCGGGAACTTATATGGTAGCCGCCGCGGCTACGGGCGGACGTATATGTGTGAAAAACGTAGTCCCCAAGCACATGGAATCTATCAGCGCAAAGCTTCGTGAGATAGGTATTCCGCTTGAGATAACCGAGAACAGCATTACTGTCAGCGGAATGCAAAGCTTCCGCGGAACAGAGATAAGAACGAACCCTTACCCCGGCTTCCCCACCGATATGCACCCTCAGTTCAGCGCTCTGCTCGCGCTCTCGCAGGGTATGAGCACAGTCTCGGAGGGTATATACAGCGGACGCTTCAAGTACGTTCCCGAGCTTAATAAGATGGGCGCTCACATTGAGGTAGTCGACAATGCCGCTCTTATAAACGGTGTGGAAGCGCTTCACGGCGCAGAGGTCAAGGCGACAGATCTACGCGCAGGCGCGTGCCTTGTCATCGCGGCGCTTGCGGCTCACGGAGTTACGACTATTTCAGGGATAGAGTGTATAGAAAGAGGATACGAAAACCTCGTCGAGAAGCTCAAATTCCTCGGAGCGAATATCAAAAGGACTTAATACATATTAAAGACAAAAACGGCAGAGGAAATTATCCTCTGCCGCTTTTTATTTACTTATTACAAACCGAATATCTCTTATATTCCTCGCCGTCGAGCGTGCGGAACGAGAATACGCCGTTCTCGTAAAGGATATAGCTCTTCGGAGAGCTTTCCTTAGGTATTGAGAGCGAGCCGGGGTTGATATATAGGTTGTCCTCTCCGAACTCTATCGCTACGGGAACGTGCGTGTGTCCGTGCAAAAGAATATCTCCTTTTGCGAGCGACGGCAGAGTACCCATATTGAACTTATGTCCGTGAGTTGCGAATATCCTGAGTTCGTCAAACGAGAGATAAGCGTAATCCGCGAGTATCGGGAAGGAGAGCACCATCTGATCGACCTCGGTATCACAATTTCCGCGCACCGCGAGTATCTCGTTCTTCAAGGGGTTAAGAAGCTCTATTACCCTCTTTGGCGCATATCCTGCGGGCAGATCGTTTCTCGGACCGTGATAGAGTATATCTCCGAGAAGCAAAAGCTTTTCCGCTCCCGATGCCTTATATATCTCAACAAGTCTCTCTGCGGTGCTCGCGTCGCCGTGTATATCCGATGCTATGAGTATCCTTGCCATACTTAACCTCTTACCGTTCCGCTCTCGCCGCTTCCCGAGATAAGATACTTCTCGGTCGTGAGCGCAAAGAGCCCCATCGGCCCTCTGACGTGAAGCTTCTGCGTTGAAATACCGATCTCCGCGCCAAAGCCAAACTCGCCGCCGTCGGTAAATCTCGTGGATGCATTGACGTAAAGTGCCACGGAGTCTATCTCTCTCTGGAAACGGTCAGCGGCGTCCTTATCCTCTGTTACTATCGCTTCGCTGTGTCCTGTGCTGTATTTATTTATATGCTCTATTGCCTCGTCAAGAGTATCGACTACCTTGAGCGCGAGGATATAATCATCATACTCGGTAGCGTAGTCCTCGTCGGTTGCGGCAGAAATATCACCAAGTATCGCTCTGCTTCTCTCACATCCGCGCAGATCAACGTTATAGGGCGCAAGAGCACCCCTCAGCATCGGCAGAAATTCTGCCGCTACGGCAGAATGTACGAGCAAGGTCTCTATCGCGTTGCAGACAGACGGGCGCGAGCATTTCGCGTTGACGGCAATGTTTATCGCCTTGGTCATATCAGCTTCTCTGTCAATATAGAGGTGGCAGTTGCCCGCACCCGTCTCGATGACCGGCACCTTGGAGTTCTCCACGCAAGCGCGGATAAGACCCTTGCCGCCTCTGGGAATAAGCACGTCAACAAGTCCTCTCATAGACATAAGCGCGCCCGCGCTCTCACGGCTCGTAGAGGTGATAAGCTCTACTGCGCCACGGTCAAATCCGCATTCCTCAAGCGCTATCTTTATCACTCTCACGAATTCCTTATTTGTGTTTATTGCTTCCTTTCCGCCACGAAGGACCACCGCGTTGCCTGTCTTGAGACAAAGCGCGGCTGAATCCACCGTAACGTTAGGTCTTGCCTCGTAGATGATACCCACCACACCTAAGGGTACTCTGATGCGGCGCAGGGTGATACCCGACGGGCGCGACCACTCATCTCCCTTGCCTATCGGATCTTCAAGAGAGATCACGTTATAGAGAGAATCTGCAATGCCCTTGATCCTATCGCTGTTTATCATAAGTCTGTCGAGCATAGCCTTTGCCACGCCGTTTTCCTCGGCTGCCGCAAGATCTGTGGCGTTTGCCTCGATTATGGTCTTTTCATTCTCTATCAACAGCTCGGCTATTCTGCCGAGAAGCGCGTTTTTCTGCTCCTCGCTCGCAAGCGCGACTGTGCGCGATGCCGCCTTTGCGCTCTCGCAAAGGAGCTTTACCTCTGTATTTATATCCATTTTTGTCTCCTTATTTTTTCGTATAAGCTTCCTCTATCTCGCAAACGTAGAAGGTGTGGTAGTCGTCCTTATAGAACTTGAGCATATCTTTGTCAAGGAAGCAGTCCTCGCGAAGATCGTCCTCGTAGAGCTTCCTGCAAATAAGGATAGTCTCTGCCTCGTTTATCACGGGCACTCCACCGCAGTCCGAGGTTGAAAGTCCGCAAAGAGAAAGCTTGTCGCAGTCGCGTCCGCTCTCTTTTCCGCAGAGGGCAAGCGCCTCGCGGTGTCCGTCTCCGAAGAACGCGAGCGAAAGTCTGTCCTCGTTTGCCATAAGGCTGTAGGTGTGTCGCTGAGGACGGACGAAGCATATAGCGACGTTCTTGTTCCAAAGCACGCCCATAGCGCCCCAGCTTGCAGTCATAGCGTTTGCTCTTCCCTGCTTTTCGTCATTCACGGTTATAAGCATCCAATCGGTGCCTATCATTTTCATTGCGTTTCCAAGCTCCTTAGGAGATATCTTAACAAAGCCTTCCATAATATTTCTCCTCTGTATAAATATTTACAATGTATTAAAATCATACTACTACTATAATATAGCAAAAAATCGCCGTTTCGTCAATCTTTTTTGAAAATAAAGGCATAAAAAAGCAAAAAAATTTAAGTAAATGCTAAAAATTTAACAGATTTATATAGACAAATCGCAAAAAAAGTTTTATAATTAACCTGTACAAGCATTTCGCTTGACTTCTATCCCATATCGCACGAAAGGCGCTATTATGCAAAACAATATCAAATTTATTCGCAAGCTTCCTATTCCTATGGACCTCAAGGCACAGTTTCCGCTCAAGGCTGAGTACTCTCAGAAGAAAAAAGAGAGAGACCGTGAGATAGCCGACGTATTTACGGGAAAGTCAAATAGGCTCATTCTCATCATCGGTCCTTGCTCTGCCGATCGCGAGGACGCGGTCCTTGATTATATCTCCCGCCTTGCTGCCGTTCAGGAAAAGGTAAATGAAAAAATACTCATAATTCCGAGAATTTATACAAACAAGCCCCGTACCACAGGCGACGGATATAAGGGCATGGTGCATCAGCCTGACCCCAACGCCGCTGAGGATATGCTCGAGGGCATAATCGCTATCCGCCGTCTCCATACCAGAGCTATCGAGGAGACTGGTCTCTTTTGCGCAGACGAGATGCTCTACCCCGAGAATTACCGCTACCTCTCGGATCTGCTCGCGTACGTTGCAGTCGGCGCGCGCTCGGTTGAAAACCAGCAGCACAGACTTACGGCAAGCGGCATCGACATTCCCGTAGGTATGAAGAACCCCACAGGCGGCGACATCTCGGTAATGCTCAACTCCATCACCGCTGCTCAGCACTCGCATACCTTCCTATATCGCGGATGGGAATGTCAGTCAAGCGGAAATCCCCTCACCCACGCTATTATGCGCGGATACGTCAACAAGCACGGCGAATCGCTCCCGAACTATCACTTTGAGGATCTCGCGCATCTCTATAAGGAATACACCGCGAGAAACCTCGCTAATCCCGCGCTCATCGTTGACGCAAACCACGCAAATTCCGGCAAAAAGTATCTCGAGCAGTCGAGAATATGCAAGGACGTGCTTCACTCGGCGGCACATTCTCCCGAGATCAAGAGCTTGCTCAAGGGCTTTATGATAGAAAGCTATATCGAGGACGGCTCACAGAAGCCCACCGATGCGGTATATGGAAAGTCTATCACCGACCCTTGTCTCGGCTGGGCAAAGACAGAAAAGCTTATCTACGACCTCGCAGAGCTCGTTTGATACATCAGATAAAAGAAAAACTCCCGTGCGCATCAGCGCACGGGAGCTTTGTTTATTTAACAGCCGCAGCAGCAAACGAAAACGATGATAAGAGCGATGATGATCCACCAAACGTTGTTGTCGCCGAAAAGGTTACAAAGACAGTTATTCATAATATATCCTCCGATTAAGATATGGGGGCTTTGCCCTCTCGATATCATAATATGCGGGGGATAATATTTTGTGATAGCTTTCTTTTTTAGATGCTGTCGTTAAATTCAACGGGCTTGCCTGCCTCGTCGGATGCGAACGCCGCTTCCATTACCTTCATAACGCGCATAAGCTCTGCGTGCGTTACGATCTGCTCTGC
Source organism: uncultured Clostridia bacterium (assembly GCA_937893945.1). Lineage (GTDB taxonomy): Bacteria > Bacillota > Clostridia > Oscillospirales > CAG-272 > HGM12713. The sequence goes on from CALCTA010000127.1 coordinate 8,490, forward strand.
CTTGCCGTCAACAGCGAGACAGTAGTTGCGGTAGAAGTCGTGTACGTCGGACGCGGGAGAAGGAATGGTATATTCCGAGATAGTGTCCTTGTTTCTGGGCGCCATAGTCTTGGTAAGACCTGCGGCGGTAACTACGGGAACTACGTCCTTATCCTCCCAGTTCTTGCAGCAGACTACCTCACAGTCCTTACCCCAATCGCGCACGATAGCGCTTCCGTTCGTACCCGTCATATAGTGTCTGGGCATAGATATGAAGTTTGACGTTCCTACCTCGATCCTTGCGGTAAGTCCGCCCTCGAAGTAGATGTCGAGCTTAAATCCGTCGTCAACGACATAGTTTGTGATGTGGTCGCAACGGCAGTATATTCTCTCTATCTTCTTTTCCTTGACCATCTGAAGCGTCTGGTCGATAAGATGCACGCCCCAGTCAAGTATCATTCCGCCGCCGTGCTCCTTCTTTCCGCGCCAGTCGCCGGGGATACCGTGAGAGCCCTGAACTCTCGACTCTATGTTGGTTACCTCGCCAAGATCGCCCGACTCATATACCTGCTTCATAAGCAGAAAGTCAGCGTCCCATCTTCTGTTCTGGTGAGTGGTAAAGAGCTTACCCGTTCTCAAGGAAGCCGCCATGATCTCTTCAAGCTCCTTGCAGCTAAGGCACACGGGCTTTTCGCTGATAACGTGCTTGCCTGCCTCAAGAGCGGCAATAGAGAGCGGCTTATGCAGCTCGTTGGGGACTGCGATAGTAACTATATCAACAGACTCGTCAGAGAGAAGATCCTCAAACGAGGAATAAACGTGTATATTTTCTTCGAGTGCCTTCTGACGTCTGGACTCCTTGATGTCCCAGATACCGCGAAGCTCAGCAACGTCGCTTGCGAGAAGCTTTCTCTTGTGCCAGCTACCCATTCCGCCAAATCCGACTATGGCAACACCCTTTTTGTTAGTACTCATATCAATTTCCTTTCACTGTAGCACAGTAATATATGCAAAAGAGTTATTCGCTTGAGGGGAACACCCCTCTATAACAATATTTTGCCACCTTTTGTCTTATATGTCAAGTAAATATGTCTAAATAAGCAATATTTGTCCACTTTTTCGCAAGTTTGTACAGAAAACGAAAAAAAGATAAAAAATATTAAAATCCTCTTGAGAAATTCTCAAAAATATTATATAATATAGAGCGAAGATTTATTGCAATTAAGAAAAAGCACGGAGATCAAGATGTCATATAGCGAAAAGCAAAGTAAAATACGAAATTTTTCAATAATAGCGCACATCGACCACGGAAAGTCAACCCTCGCCGACAGAATTCTTGAGGCGACCGAGACTGTTTCCAAGCGTGAGATGGAGGAACAGCTGCTCGACAATATGGACCTCGAGCGTGAGAGAGGTATCACTATCAAGGCGCGCGCGGTGCGAATGAACTACAAGGCTCCCGACGGCGAGATATATCAGTTCAACCTCATCGACACCCCCGGCCACGTTGACTTTAACTACGAGGTGTCGCGCTCGCTCAACGCCTGCGACGGCGCTCTGCTCGTCGTTGACGCAACTCAGGGAATTGAGGCGCAGACGCTCGCAAACGCCTATCTCGCGGTTGACGCTAACCTTGAGATAATCCCCGTTATAAATAAGATAGACCTTCCCTCTGCCGACATCGAGCGCGTGCGAGGCGAGATCGAGGATATCATCGGTATTCCCGCAGAGGACTGCCCTGCGGTCTCGGCAAAGACCGGACTTAACATCGAGCAGGTGCTGTCTGCGGCTGTTGACGGTATTCCCGCGCCCGCGGGAGATATCGACGCGCCCCTCAAGGCGCTCATCTTCGACTCCTACTACGACAGCTACCTCGGCGTCGTTGTAAACGTGCGAGTATTCGACGGTCAGGTCAAGAGCGGAGACAAGATAAAGCTGATGAGCAACGACGCCACCTTTGACGTTGTTGACGTAGGATTTATGACAGCCTTCGGACTTCAGAAGTGCGAGACCCTCTCGGCAGGCGAGGTTGGATATATCACCGCTTCTATCAAGAGCGTTGGCGAGACGAGAGTAGGCGATACAGTTACTCTTGCCGCCACCCCCACAGACGAAGCTCTCCCCGGCTTTAAGGCGGTTCAGCCTATGGTCTATGCGGGTATCTACCCCGCAGACGGCGCAAGATACGGCGACCTTCGCGACGCGCTTGAGAAGCTTCAGCTCAACGACGCGGCGCTCGTGTTTGAGCCCGAGACCTCGATAGCCCTCGGATTTGGCTTCAGATGCGGCTTCCTCGGACTTCTCCATATGGAGATAATCGAGGAGAGACTTGAGAGAGAGTTCAACCTTGACCTTATCACCACCGCGCCCTCGGTTATCTACGAGGTAAAGCGCAAGGGCGGCGATCTTATCAGGATAGACAACCCCTCGAACTTCCCCACCGCAGACGAGATAGAGATAGCATATGAGCCGATAGTAAAGGCGAGCATCATCGCACCCGTGGAATACGTGGGCGGACTGATGGAGCTTTGTCAGGACAGGCGTGGAGTTTTCAAGGATATGAATGATGCAATCGCTGCTGCTAAGGTTAATATCTCTGGTGTTAATGCTGACGGTGTTGGTGTTTTTGTTACTGAAACAAAAAATGAAGAGGATAACCATTACTCATATGCTATTGAAGCTAAAGGTTTAGCTACATCTGATGCATTAGAAGGTGTCGATGAGCGTCTCGAAACAGTGGAAGGTGCTTACGTTAAAGAAGTTGTCGCTAATGGTATATCTTACAAACCTGAAGCAAACGTTCTTGACCTTTCAGCATTGGTTATTGACGGTGGTGAATATTAATAGTAATATAAAATCACTATATATGGAAACGCACTCATATTTGGGTGCGTTTTTATTTATATTAGATATTTATATAAAAAACTAATACAATATGGCAAAAGCAATAATTAATAAACACATAAATAGCGTTCAGGATGTAGTCTTAACAGAATTATTTGTTAAGGACGAAGAAAAAAATAAAGGTGAACTCGTTATATGTAACGACCCAGAGAATCCTACAATTTATATTATGGACACAACCGGCAATCCTAGAAAAATTGCGGGAGGTGGTGGTTCTGGTTCAAGCGAAGCGTATGATGACACTGCCATTTGGAATGCTGTAAATAAAAACACAGAGGCAATTGCTGAACTTAAAGAAAATCCTAGTGGTGATATTGATGAGGTCGTAGAAACGTTGACCAAGGATATAGAGGGCATTAATGAAACAGTTAATACTCTTGACGGTATCGTAACAGGCATTACGGAAACAGTTAATGGTGTTACTGAAAATTTAAGTACAGTTTCAGCGTCTATTGGAGAGGTTCCAGAAGGCTCAACGATTGTCGGAATGGTTAACGATGTACAAGGTGCAACAGAAGCGAATGCACAAGCAATCGAGGATGCAAAAACCACTATTAGTAATGTAGAAAGCGCCTTAACAGAAGAGATTGAATCTTTAAAACTTGTTGACTCTCAGAATAAAGAAGACCTTAATAGTGCAATTACATCAATTGGTAATAGATTAAACTTTACAATTGAGTCAATCGGCACTGTTGCAGAGGGTACAACTGTTGTTGGAATGATTAACGATGTACAAGGTGCAATAGAAGCAAATGCACAAGCAATTGCTGATAACAAGACTGTTATTGACGAGTACACCGTAAACGGTAAAAATATTTCAGAAAATCCAGTTTTAAACACAGATTATTCCACTTATAAAAGAGGGTCCTCTTCCAGGTTTTATACTTTTCATTGTATCCCCTTTTAAATGACTGTTTTATTTCTTTTTCTTTGATTAGCGCATACTATTAGTAAAATCGAAATTATGCTTGCTAATACAACATTAGCACTTACAGCAGCAATTAATGATTTGGAATCAAAAATAGGTAGTCCTTCTGTATATGATGAGAACAACAATTTAGTGACTCCAGCATCTGGGTTACATCAGAAAATCGATAATACAATTATTGAATTTAATACAAAAATAAACGATTTTGAAAATCGTTTGAAAACACTTGAAGATTTATATAACGAATCCACTACAGAACCTGAGGTTTAAATATAATAAAAAAGGAGTTCATAACGAACTCCTTTTTATTTTTTTATTATACCACCACCGTCTAAATTTCATTTTTAATCCTTTCCAATAGTTTGGTTTTGGTGGGTTGTCTAAATACTTTTTAATATTATCCATTCTAGTAATTGGTATAAATCCATCTTTAATATTCGAAGAAATCTATAAACTTAAAAGGGATGCTTTTGTTTTAAAGGATGCTCTTGAAGGATTGCCAGAACTTGCATCTAAAGAAGATAAAGGAAGGACAGATATAGAAAATTCTATATCTTTATTATCTTCTGTATCTTGTTTTTGCTGCTTTGCAAGATGACATTCTTCGTACTCCGGAAGCAGAAGTTGCAGCCACACCTGAGCCTGCACCAATTCCTCAGCCAATTGCCCCTATTCAGCCGATTGCGCAGAGTGCTCAAACCGCCGTGCCTCTATTTGAACAATTGGATGAGAAACCCAAATCAACAGGCATTAAACTCAGTTTTGATCCCGATGCACCTGCAGCATCTCCGATCGAATCTCCTGTGAATACTGTCGTTTCTGATGCTCAGGATCCCGTCAATACGGCTGCTGTCAATCCGTTGCTCACAGAACGCCGCGAACGTAAAAGAGAAGAAACATCTTTGGATGATCTCATTAAATTGAACAATATCAACGCAAAAAAATCACAAGACATCATTATGAACGGTGTCGATACGAAAAAAGTCCAAGCACGACGCCGCGAACGTCCTGTTGAAGAAGCCCCCAGCATTCCTACACCTAAAAAAGGTGGATTCCTCTCTAATCTGTTCAAAAAATAAAAGCCGTATTTAGCATTATTCCATTAAATACGATCATCTCACCTCCAACATAAGCCTAGAATAAACCATGCCTGTTATCGGAATTGATCTTGGAACATCCAATACTTGCGCCGCTGTCGTTGCAAATGGCAATCCTCAAGTTATTCTTGATGAAAAAGGCCGATCCACACTCCCTTCGGTCA
>CALCTA010000128.1 GCA_937893945.1 uncultured Clostridia bacterium
AAGCTTTTTAAAAAAAGCTTGACCAAAAACTTTGAACGGGTGTTGCTTTAAAAAAAGCTTGAGCAAAAACTTTATATGGGGTGCTGTTTTAAAAAAGCTTGAGCAAAAACTTGCACGAATGTGCTGTTCTTTCTCAAGCTTTCCCTTCATTGAAGTTCTTTGCGCTACTTTCTTTCAAGAAAGTAGCAGAAAATCGCGTCCTTTTCACTCTATCGTGCCAAAGAGTCTGAGTGCTTCCTTGGCGGCGTTTTGCTCGGCTTCGCGTTTGGAGTTACCTTTGCCGCGGCCGATAACGTTTGAGTTAAGTCTGGCGACGATCTCAAATTCCTTTTTATGATCGGGGCCACGCTCAGCGACAACGACGTATTCAAGGAAATCTCCCTCTGCCTGCTGTATAAGCTGCTGAAGCTCGGTCTTAGCGTCGATGTGCTTATAATCGTAGTTCTCCTCAAGGTACTTATCAACTATCGGAAGCACGAAGCGGCGCACCTCGTCAAGACCGTTCTCGCCTGCATCAAGGTATATAGCGGCAACAAGTGCCTCAAAGGCATTTTCAAGCGTAGATTGACGCTCTCTGCCGAGATTTTTCTCCTCTCCGTGTCCAAGGTAAAGATAATCACCAAGACCGATAGAGCGCGAATATGCGGCAAGTGAAGCCGACTGCACGAGAAGCGCTCTGCGCTGAGTAAGATCACCCTCGGGGTTCGAGGCAAATTTTTCAAAAAGATGCTCGCTTACAACGACAGATAGCACCGAGTCGCCAAGGAACTCAAGTCGCTCGTTGCAGACAGCTTCCTGCTTGCGCGCTTTAAGCTCGTTGGCATAGGATGAATGCGTCAGCGCTTCTTTTAAAATATTCTTATTTTTGAAGCTATAGCCGATCCTTTTCTCAAGACCGCTAATATCTGATTTCTGCATACATTCTCCCCTTTAATAAATTTTATTTTCCTTCTTCCTCAGCCTTCTTAGCGGCTTCTCTCGCAGCCTTCTTTTCAGCAGCGACCTTAAGAGCATTCTCTATCTCTCCCGAGATATCGGTATCGCAATAAGCTATCGCCTGTCTTATAGCGTTCTTAAACGCCTTTGCGTTAGACGATCCGTGAGCCTTGATTACGGGCTTGGAGATACCGAGAATAGGCGCTCCGCCGAACTCACCCGCGTCAAAGGTCTTACGAATGCCCTGCATTTCGCCCTTGATAAGAAGTCCTGCGGCTCTGGTTCTGATCTTGGAATAAAGAGCTGTCTTTATGGTCTTGAGCATCATCTTGCCAAGTCCCTCGAGCGTCTTTAAAAAGATATTTCCCGTAAATCCGTCAGCAACGATAACGTCGCAGGTGTTCTGCATTACGCGGTTTCCCTCAATGTTACCGACAAAGTTGACAGTCTTACTCTCGCGCAGAAGCTTGTAGGTCTCTATCTGAAGCTCGGTTCCCTTGTGCTCCTCCTCACCGTTGTTGAGAAGTCCTACTCTGGGGGAATCAACGTTCATAATATTCTTCATGTAAGCGCTTCCCATAATGGCAAACTGCTCGAGATATTCGGGAGTTACAACAACGTTTGCGCCTGAATCAACGAGAAGAACAGGGGTCTGGAGAGGAAGGACGGTTGCGATAGCAGGGCGCTTTACACCCTTTATCTTGCGCACGATAAGGTTTGCTCCCGTAAAGAGCGCGCCCGTGTTACCCGTGCTTACGAATGCATCTCCTCTGCCCTCTTTAAGCATGCGAAGTCCCATACTCATAGAGGAATATTCCTTTCCTCTGACTACCGAGATAGGCTCGTCGCTCATAGTAATAACGCTTTCTGTGTGGACTATATCAAATCTGTCAAGAGAGATAGAGTTTTCTCTTGCAACAGCCTCTATCTGAACTGTATCGCCAACGAGGATGTACTTTATATCGTCTCCAAATTCAGCGGCAGCGCGCGCAACACCCTTGACTGTCTCAAGAGGCGCGTTATCTCCGCCCATTACGTCAACAATTATAGTTTTCATAAGCATTACTCCTTGATTTCATCTATACAAGCAAGCGCCCTATCGGCAAGTGCTTGATTTTTTGCCGCCTTTCCGCCCTTGACTCTTGCGGGCAACGGCTCTATTATACCGAAATTGGCATTCATAGGCGCGAAGGACGAGTTTCCGCCGTGAGCTACGTAAGATGCCATAGCGCCAAGCATAGTTTTCCTCGGGAAATGCAAGGGCTCTTCTCCAAGAGCCTCACGCGCGGCATTTATGCCTGCCACAAGTCCTGACCCTGTCGATTCGATGTATCCCTCAACTCCCGTCATCTGTCCTGCAAAGTATATTCCATTCTCTCCCGAGTCTATAAGGCGATAGCCCTCGTCAAGACGTTCGGGCGAGTTGAGATAGGTGTTGCGGTGCATCACGCCGTAGCGCAAGAACTCGGCGTTCTCAAGTCCGGGGATCATTCTGAACACTCTTCTCTGCTCGGGGAAGGTAAGATGCGTCTGGAAGCCTACGAGATTGTACATCGTTCCCTCACGGTTTTCCTTTCTGAGCTGTACTACGGCATACGCTTCCTTGCCCACGCGCTTATCTATAAGTCCTACGGGCTTGAGCGGTCCGAAAAGAAGAGTTTCTCTTCCTCTGCGAGCCATTACCTCAACAGGCATACATCCCTCAAACACCTTAAGATCCTTCTGCTGTTCGCGGTCAAACTCCTTGAGCGCCGCTTCCTCAGCCGTGATAAGCGCCTGCCAGAAGGCGTTATACTGCTCCTCGTTCATAGGGCAGTTGATATAATCGGCGTCGCCCTTGTCGTATCTTGAGGCAAAGAAGGCAATATCGGTATTGATACTGTCAGCCGAAACTATAGGAGCGGCGGCATCAAAGAAATGAAGCGCGCCAAAGCCAAGAGCTTCGGATATATATTTTGCCATAGGCTCGGATGTAAGCGGTCCTGTCGCAACGACAGAGATGCACTCTCTGTCTATCTGCTCAGCTTCCTCATACACCACCTCTATATTAGGGTGAGCCTTGAGCTTTTCGGTAATAAAAGCGGAGAATTTTTCTCTATCTACGGCAAGCGCCGAGCCTGCGGGCACGCGAGTGGCGTCAGCCGCCTGCATTATCAGAGAATTCATACGGCGAAGCTCCTCTTTGAGCAGTCCCACCGCGTTTGAGGTAACGTCCGAGCGCAGAGAATTCGAGCAAACAAGCTCGGCAAAGCCCTCGGCGTGATGCGCGGGAGTGAACTTCTTCGGCTTCATCTCAACAAGCCTTACCTTAACTCCGCGCTCCGCCGCCTGCCACGCCGCCTCGCTTCCCGCAAGACCCGCGCCGTAAACTGTTATTCTTTTATCTGTCATATTATTGATCAATCCTGATCCTCGGCTGTAGCCTCGATAGCTCTCTTATAGCCGCAGGTCTTGCCGTGGCATACGTACATAGCCTGACCTTTTTTGCGGAAGAGCATCTCGCCGCAGTCGGGACATTTTTCGTTAGTCGGCATATCCCAGGACGAGAAATCGCACTGAGGATACTTCTCACAGCTATAGAACACCGTTCGGTTCTTGCCGTTCTTCATTACTATCTTGGAAGCGCACTTAGGGCAAGATACGCCTATATCTCTTGTTTTCTGCTTGGTAAAGCTACACTCGGGGAAGCGGCTGCAAGCAAAGAAGCTTCCGTATCTTCCGCTTCTCTGGACCATATCCGCGCCGCAAAGCTCACACTTAAAGTCGGCAACGATAGTCTTTTTCTCCTTCTCGCCCTCCTCGGCGCTCTTGCTTACGAGCGGCTTGGTGTTACGGCACTGAGGGTAGTTGGGACAAGCGGCGAACTTGCCGAAGCGTCCGTTCTTGACTACCATCTTGCTTCCGCACTTCTCGCAGATGATGTCGGTCTCCTCTACGGGAACCTCAAAATCAGCATCCTTCATTCTCTCGTTAGCCGCCTCAAGCTCACGCTCAAAGTCTTTCCAGAACTCAGCAAGCACCTTATCCATAGAAAGCTTGCCGTTTTCGATACGGTCAAGGTCATCCTCCATCTCGGCGGTAAACTTGTAGTTTACGATATCAGCAAAGCTGTCCTTCATAAGCTTGGTAGTTACCTCTCCCGTGGGGGTGGGAACGAGAGACTTGCCCTCTCTCTTGACGTAATTTCTTGAAATTATGGTAGAAATGATAGTAGCAAAGGTGCTGGGACGACCTATGCCCATTTCCTCAAGGAACTTGATAAGAGAGGCGTCGTTATAGCGAGCGGGGGGCTCGGTAAAGTGCTTATCGGAAACGAGATCTCGCGTGTTGAGCTTCTCGCCCTCCTTGACAGAGGGAAGCTTGATGTTCTTCTCCTCGCGAACCTCGTCGGCATTTGCTCTGCTCTCTTCCTCGCTCTCCTCGTAAAGAGCCATATAGCCGGGGAAATCAACTGTATATCCGCTGGCTCTGAATATATAGCCCGCGGACTCGAAATCAGCGGTAACTGTAGCAAGAACTGCCGATTCCATCTGGCTTGCGATAAATCTCTCCCAGATAAGCTTATAGAGCTTGAACTGATCGTTTGTCAGATACTTCTTTATCTTTGCAGGTTCAAGAACAACTCTTGCAGGTCTGATAGCCTCGTGCGCATCCTGTGCGCTTGCCTTTGCCTTGTACTGCCTCGGACTTTCGGGATAATACTCATTACCGTACTTTTCACCGATGTAAGCTCTTGCCTCGCTCTGCGCGTCTGCGGATACTCTCTGCGAGTCGGTACGCATATACGTGATAAGACCCTGAACGCCGCCGTTCTCAGATCCTACGTTGATACCCTCGTAAAGCTCCTGAGCTATCTTCATTATCTTCTGCGACTGGAATCCGAGCTTTCTTGCCGCCTCCTGCTGCATCGTAGATGTGGTAAAGGGCGGAGCGGGAAGCTTTTTCTTCTTGGACTTCTTTACAGACTTTACAAAGAAGTCTCCCTTTCTTACCGCGCCGAGCACACGCTCTGCGTCAGCCTCGCAGGAAAGCTTTATTCTGCCGTTCTCATCTCCGTAGAAGCGAACGGTAAACTCCTGAGAGTCAGCCGTTGCGAGGATCGCGTCTATCGTCCAGTATTCAACCGGTGTAAAATCGCGTATCTCCTCTTCTCTCTCAACTATCATTCTCGTAGCGACAGACTGAACGCGTCCTGCCGAAAGTCCGCTGCGAACGTTCTTCCAGAGGAACGGAGATATCTTGTAGCCTACTATTCTGTCGAGAATTCTTCTCGCCTGCTGAGCGTTTACAAGATTCATATCTATCTGTCTTGGCTCTTTTATCGCGCTCTTTACAGCCGTCTTGGTTATCTCGTTGAAGGTAACTCTGAGAGTTTTCTCCACGGGAATTCCGAGAGCTGTCGCGAGGTGCCAGGAGATAGCCTCTCCCTCACGGTCAGGGTCGGTCGCGAGGAATATCTTGTTTGCCGCCTTGGCTTCCTTCTTGATCTCCTTAATGAGATCTCCCTTACCTCTGATGTTGATGTAGTGAGCCTCAAAGCCGTTCTCAATGTCAACGCCAAGACTGCTCTTAGGAAGATCGCGAACGTGTCCCTTTGAAGCTACTACCTTATAGTTGGAACCAAGGTATCCCTTGATCGTTGATGCCTTGGAGGGTGATTCCACAATAACCAGATTTGCCATCTATTTTAAGATCCTTTCGATTCTTCGTTAAACAAAATTCATTTTCGTATATAAAGTCCGCCCGGCAGAGAGCTTATAAGTCCGCAAAGCTCAAGCATGGTAAGCGATGTGATAGCGTCGCCTATACCGATGCCGAGAGCAGAAAGCGAATCAGGGCTTACCGCCTTATCTATGGGCATATTCTCAAATACCTTTCTCGTCGTCTCGTCAAGCGTTGAAAGCAATGCCGCCGACTCGTCCGCGGCGGTCGCCTCTGCCTGTACTCTCGCCTCTTGCTTTTCCTTAAGGCTTGCCTCAGGCTTTTCTTTAAGCGGAAAGCTCTCCTCAACGCGCTCAGTCAAGGGCTTTCTCGCTCTCGGCTGATATGCTCCGCCCACCGACACGCCGTATCGCGCAAGAGCGGCGTCGGCATCGCAATAGTCGGTCTTGCGCTTCGCGCGCGAGAGTCTCGTATAGTCGATAACGTCGCGGTAGAGGAAATCGTAGTGCTTGAGTATATCGTCCGAGCTTACAACGGCGTATGCTCCCTGTTTTATAAGCTCGTTGGGTCCTTCGGAGTTGCTCTCGTTTATCTTTCCGGGCAGAGCAAACACCTCTCGTCCCTGATCTATCGCTCTTCTTGCGGTTATCAGCGCTCCACTGCCGACAGAGCCCTCTACAACGAGAACTCCCTGACAAAGTCCGCTGATTATCCTGTTTCTCTTAGGAAAATTATGTCCGTGCGGAGCTTCGCTCGGGGGATATTCGGTTATCACCGCTCCCCGTTTAGCTATTTCGTCCATAAGACGCTTATGCTCCTTGGGATACACGACCGAAATGCCACATCCAAGCACCGCTACCGTTCTGCCACCCGACGACAATGCGCCAGAAGCCGCAGCCGCGTCAACGCCAAGCGCCATTCCGCTTACCACGATAGCTCCCGCAGAAGCAAGCTCGTATCCTATTTTATACGCAGTCTGCTTTCCGTATTCGCTCATTTTTCGCGTTCCGACCATTCCTATGCAAAGAGAGCTGTTAAAATCCGGGAAATGACCGAGACAGTAAAGAAGTATCGGCGAGTCCTCGATGCTCTTGAGCCTCTGCGGATAGCGCCTGTCGCCGTAGGATATGATATCCACGCGGTTTTCCTTACAGTATTTGAGTATTGAATAGGAGGCCTCAAGTCCCTTCTCGCAGAGCTTTGCCTTCAAGGGCGCGCTTATGCCCTCAAGCTGCTCTATCTCGTCCTCGTCGAGACGGTAAACATCAAACGGATTTTCATACTTCTCCGCCAAACGCCCGAATTGCTTTGACGCCACGCCGCATTTTTCCGCAAGCCACAGCCAATACAAAGTATTCTCGTCCTTCATCTCACAAGAGCCTCCCTTTCTTCTTAAATTATTTAGCGCGTACGGTCTCCCATATACAGATAGCCGCAGCCGCAGCCGCGTTGAGCGACTCACTGCCCTCTTTCATAGGAATTATCGCGCAGCCGTCGCAGGCGCTTATAACGTCGCCCGACAGTCCGTGTCCCTCGTTTCCTATAACGAAGCAGTCTCCCCTGCGAAGCTCAAGCTCGCCTACCGTCTCGGCATCAGAGTGGAGCGCGGTGGCATAAACTCGCCTGCCCTGCCCTGAAAGCGCGCGGATAAGATCGGGCAGAGAGCCCGTGGGAGCTACGTCTATCTTCAATCTGAAGAGTCCGCCCATAGCGCCTCTTATAGTTTTGGAATTGTATATATCAGCGCAATCGTCGCTGATTATCAGTCGGTCGATGCCGAGCGCCGCACAGCTTCTTATGACCGTGCCGAGATTGCCCGGGTCGCGTAGCGCCTCAGCGATAAGCAAGCGCCCGTCGCCTAAAGAATAGCTCGCGCAATCCTCTTTGGATAACTCTCTGTGCGTAGCGCTCATGCGCTCAGCGACAGTGATTATTCCCTCAGGGGCTCTCTCCTCGCTGATCTTCTCAAAGACCTCTGCGCTTACGGGGATGACAGCGTCGTCAGCAAGTATTCCATCATTCTGCGCCGCCTCGAGAATGCCCTCAAGCGACGCGAGCGCGTCCTCTCGCACTACGACCATCCTTATGTTAAGGTGATTTGAGAGCGCCTCGCCAAAAAGCTTGACACCGTCAAAGCGAAAAAGACCCGTCTCCCGACGGTATTTTTTATCCGAAAGCGCGCATATCTGCTTGACCGTCGGGTTCTGCCGAGATCTGAGCAGTTCTCTTTTCTTTAACATTTTCTTCTCCTATTACAGAATAAAACCCGGCAAATACCGGGTTTTATGTCTAAAATCAGAGTGCTGCCTTTGCCTTCTCTACGAGAGCCGCGAAAGCTTCCTTATCGGATACTGCGAGCTCAGAGAGCATCTTACGGTTGAGGTCGATACCTGCGTTCTTAAGGCCGTGCATGAATGTAGAATAGTTCATACCGCAAGCCTTAGCCTGTGCGGAGATACGAGCGATCCAAAGTCTGCGGAAGTCTCTCTTCTTGAGCTTTCTGCCTGCGAAAGCATAGTTTCCGCTCTTGAGAACGGCTTGCTTAGCCATCTTAAAGTGCTTGGACTTTGCGCCCCAGTAACCCTTTGCAGCCTTCAAAACTTTATTTCTTCTCTTGCGCGTCATCATCGCGCCCTTGATTCTTGCCATTTTTATATTCCTCCTCTGTTATTCCGAATTATTTCTGGATAAGTGTTCTGATGTTTGCGGTCATAGACTCGCTGAGTATTGCGCTGGAACGAAGATGTCTCTTTCTCTTCGCGGTCTTCAGACCTGTGTTGTGTCTGTGATGGCAGTGTCCCATCTTTACCTTACCTGTTCCGGTAACAGAGAATCTCTTAGCGGATGCTTTATGTGTCTTAACTTTTCCCATTTTTAGTTTTCTCCTTTTCTATTTCTCAATACTTATCGTAATGGATACTAAGTTTATATCAAAAATAGCTTTGCTATTTATGAGCGGAATTATTTTTTGAGGGGAGAGATCACCATGCTGAGCAATCTTCCGTCGAGCACGGGAGCCTTATCAACGCTTCCGAACTGGCTGCAGCTTTCCTCAAACTTCTTCATTATTTCCTGACCGATAGCCATATGGCTCATCTCACGGCCCTTAAAGCGCATAACGACTCTGACCTTGTTGCCGCTCTCAAGGAATTTCTGAGCGTGTCTTGCCTTGGTCTCGAAATCGTGCGTGTCGATCCTGCAGGAGAGCTGGATCTCCTTAAGCTCGATCACCTGCTGCTTTTTCTTGGCTTCCTTTTCCTTCTTGTCTCGCTCGAAGCGATACTTGCCGTAGTCCATAATTCTACATACGGGCGGCTGTGCCTGGGGAGCCATAAGCACCAGATCGTAGCCCTTATCGTACGCGAGCTTGAGGGCGTCGTCAGACGACATTATTCCGATCGCCTCGCCGTCAACTCCAACAACTCTGACTTCCTTAGCCTTGATCTCCTCGTTGATCATTAACTCTTTTGCGCTAATACTAAATACACCTCCGAATTTTGCGTAAAGCAAAAAAAATTGTGCGAAGAGACACTCCGCACACACATAGTACACCACCGACAGTATCGGCGATAAGACTTGTATATTATACCGTACGCGCCCTTGCGGCACGGTGAGAACGGAGAGTTCTGCTTCATTTTCAAGCTATTTTACCACACTTTGATCTGTTTGTCAATAGTTTTTTCAAATTTTTTTATTTTTCTCGCAGAGGTATGATTACACCGAGCCGCAGCGAGACCCTCGACGGTCCAAAAATCTCAAAATAACAACCGCACCCCATCAGAGCAGGTCATCCTGAGCGGAGCGGCGAGATGTTGGCGCGATAGGTAGATACGGCAAAAAC
>CALCTA010000129.1 GCA_937893945.1 uncultured Clostridia bacterium
TTTCTCCTTAAAAGTTTAAAAAATTGTTTTTTTGTTTGATTGTTGGCGGTGGGTGAGGTATCAAGCAAGCATTCGGCAATAGAGAAGGTTGATGCTTCTGCTCATACGTAAACGGATTACGTGTGATACGCGCGCAATATAGGTCTTCTTGAATTTGCGCGCGAGCACTTCCTTTCTGAAGCTTGCCTTGACGACGTTCACGGCACCTACGACGGTTGCTGCACTCTGTACGGCAAATGACAGCAATATCACTCCAAAGAGATTCACTCCGAGGACGGGACTGCTCATCACGTCTTGAGCGAATTCGTGGAGGAAGGGATATGCCTTGCCGAGCATATTCTGCATCGCCGTCGCGAGGAAGACTTGGTCTGTAGATAGGAGGACGGTTATCAAGACTACCACAAAGGTAACCGTATAGAGAATGTTTGCAATATACATTCTTCTCTTTTCAAGATATCGTGTGGTTGCCACGCAGGTCAGTAAAAATATCAATCCGACGAGCATTTTTTTCTCCTCCTTTTCTACGAATCAAAGCCAGAAAATGAGGGCAAGAACAATTGCCAATGCGAGAGTTCCGCCGTAAGCACCCCATGCAATAATGGGCTTAACAGTAGCATTCCAATCGATCTTTTTTGCGTTATCTGCCATGAAATTATCCTCCTTCCTTTCATGATAGTTTTTCCGATGAAGTATCGAAATTCATCGCAAGAAAAATTTCCTTCATTATTATAAGGGCTCCCGACCTGACTAAAAACCTGACTGCAAATAGCTCATCTGCCCGGCGCAAGCCGCTCCATCTGAACGCGCTTCTGCTCAAGCGAGGGATGAACGTAGAAAGAGAGCGTGGTGGAGATATTGGCATGCCCGAGTATCTCCGAGAGCGACTTGGTGTCAAACCCCTTCTCAACGCAGCGGGTGGCAAAGGTGTGCCGCAGGGCGTGAAAGGAGTATCCCTCAAGCCCGTGGCGGCGCATCATCGTCTTGTAACGGCTGTAGAAGCAGGACGGCTCGGTGGGTTGGGGCGACGAGGTCAGAATAAAATCATCGTCCTCGCCGCGCACGCGAGAGAGCCGCTCAACAAGAAATTTTGGCAAAGGAATGATTCTGCAGGAACTTTCTGTCTTTGGCTCGCATATAATTAACTTGGTGCGCCGCATATCGTCAGGATCGAGATCGGCTATCCGCTCGACCGTCCGCGCGACAGTAACGGTGCGGCGGCGCAGATCGACGTCTGACCACCTAAGGCCGCATATCTCACCGATCCTGAGCCCTGCGAACAGTGCAAAAAGAACGCCGATTCCCGTGGTGTCCTCGGCGTCCATAAGAGCGCGCTCAAGCCGTACCCTCGAACTCTTGTCAATAATTTTCGCGGACCTCGCCGCCCTCTGCGGAAAGCGTATTCCTGCGGTGTTTCCGAAAACAAATCCGTTGCACTCGCCAAATTCAATAATAGCCTTCAAAACACAGAGAATATCCGCAACGCTTTTGGGCGAAAGCCCCCCGCCGCGCAGACCACCGTTCTGCAAAAGCCGCTCGGTAAAGAGATTGATGCGGAAGTGATCTATCTCGGTAACGTCAAGCGCGCCGAACTCTGACAAAAGATACTTCTCCACGATCCTGTAGTAGCGCGTGTAGGTCGATTCCTTGACAGATACGCGTACGTCGCAGAGCCAGCGACGCGCGACCTGCTCAAATACGTTCTCGGGGAGCGAGATATCATCAACGCTGAGCAGAGAGACGGCGTAGAGCTTCTTCGCCTTTGCCTCTCCGTAGCTCGAAGCGTAGAGATAGTGATATTTCGGCTTCCCTTGCTCGTAGTGGTGGATATAGCGCGCCTCCCAGCGCCCGTCTTTTCTTCTGAAAATGTTTTCACCTTTTCTTGACATAATTTTTGATCTCCTTTTGACTGTTTTTTGACTGCGAATAAATCGCCATAATGGGTGTTTTTTATGTAATAAAGCTCTAAAAATTCACCCGTCAAAAAACATTTTACAACAAAAATACAAAAATTGACACAATCCGAGCAGTTTTTTTGCAAAAAAGGGTTGACAAGCCAATCAAAGAATGGTATAATAACCCCAAGAATGAAGTAAAGGGCTCCATATGCCCAACAATGAAGTTCGATACTTCATCGGAAAAACTATCATGAAAGGAAGGAGGATAATTTCATGGCA
>CALCTA010000130.1 GCA_937893945.1 uncultured Clostridia bacterium
TCGCCGGCGGCTCTCGACAAGCTTTTTGAAAAAAGCTTGAGCAAAAACTTTACACAACGAAAAACGCCGCAACTCAGATGAGCTGCGGCGTTGCTTCTTTATTATCAAACCTTGAACATCATATCTCCGTAGGACGGAAGCGGCCAATAGTCGGACGACGTAAGCTGTTCCATCTCATCCACAAATCCGCGCAAGCGGTTCATTGCGGGAATGACCGTGTCTCTGTATGCCTCCGCGCGCGCTACGTTATCGGGGATAGAGGCGGCAAGCTTCTCGCTCGCTTCAAGCTTTGCGAGAACGTGATATGCCTTGTAGGTAAGATCCGAGAGCTTCTGAACTATATCTCTCTCGACCGCGCAAGAGCCGGGAATAAGCTTTTCCTTAGCGTTAGCGCCGGTGGCTACGTCTCCCATATATCTGTTGACTGCGGGAATTATATCGCGCCCTGCCATTTCTATCATAGTAAGAGCTTCGATATTGATTATCTTTGAGTAATTCTCAAAGAATATATCCTGTCTCGACCTTATCTCGACCTCACTCATAACGCCGTGGTCGCCAAAGAGCTTTACGTTCTTAGGAAGATCAAAGCACTTGAAGGCATCGACCGCGTTCTTGAGATTGAGCAGTCCGCGCTTTTCCGCCTCTTTCTCCCATTCGTGAGAGTAGCCGTTACCGTCGAAGATTATGCGCTTGTGAGCCGTAAAGGTATCCTTGATAAGAGCCTTCAGCTCGCTCTGGAAATCCTCTGCGACCTCAAGTCTGTCAGCAAACTGACGGAAGCTTTCCGCAACGGCGGTGTTAAGCACCACGTTGGGAAGCGCGATATTCTGAGACGAGCCGAGCATTCTGAACTCAAACTTGTTGCCTGTAAACGCAAAGGGAGAGGTACGGTTTCTGTCTGTCGTATCCTTTCTGAAGGTGGGTATCGAGGGGATTCCGAGATCCATCACTCCCGCCTTTGTTCCCTTATAATCGGTGTCGCTGACAATAGCGTCGATTATCTGCTCAAGCTCCTCGCCCACAAAGATAGAAAGTATCGCAGGGGGCGCCTCCGCAGAGCCGAGACGGTGGTCGTTGCCCGCATAGGCTACCGATATACGCAGAAGATCCTGATAGTCGTCAACCGCCTTAACTATAGCGGCGAGCGTAAGCAGGAATATCACGTTATCCGCAGGTGTTTTGCCCGCGTGAAGAAGATTTTTGCCACCGTCGGTCGAGAGCGACCAGTTGTTGTGCTTGCCCGAGCCGTTAACGCCCGCGTAGGGCTTCTCGTGAAGCAGGCAAACAAGACCGTGCTTCTCGGCGATCTTCTTCATATATTCCATTATAAGAAGATTGTTGTCAACAGCGAGGTTTGTCTTTACGTAAACGGGTGCGAGCTCGTGCTGAGCGGGAGCTGCCTCGTTGTGCTTGGTCTTTGAGTGTATGCCCATTTTCCAGAGCGCCTCGTCAAGATCAGCCATATATGCGCTGATACGAGTCTTGAGCGGACCGAAATAGTGATCCTCAAGCTCCTGTCCCTTAGGAGAGTGTGCGCCAAAGAGCGTTCTTCCCGCATAGAGCAGGTCCTTGCGCTTATCGTAAAGCTTTTTATCGATTATAAAATACTCCTGCTCTGCTCCGACGGTAGTATTCAGACGCTTAGTAGTCGTGTCGCCGAAAAGTCTGAGGATCCTCAGTCCTTGCGTGCTGATAGCGTCCATAGAGCGCAGAAGCGGTGTTTTCGTGTCAAGCGCCTCGCCTGTATAAGAGCAAAAGGCGGTAGGGATATAGAGCGTTCCGTCCTTTACAAAGGCGTAAGAGCCGGGATCCCACGCGGTGTAGCCTCTCGCCTCAAAGGTAGCGCGAAGTCCACCCGAGGGGAAGGATGACGCGTCTGACTCACCCTTGATAAGCTCTTTTCCCGAGAACTCCATAACAACTCGGCTATCGCCGTCGGGAGAAAGGAAGGAATCGTGCTTTTCCGCAGTAAGTCCCGTCAAAGGCTGGAACCAATGAGTATAATGCGTAGCGCCCTTCTCTATCGCCCACTCCTTCATAGCGGCAGCGACAGGGCCTGCTATCGACGCGTCTATAGTTTTTCCCGTGGCGATAGTCTTGCTCAGCGACTCATAAACATCCTCGGGCAAGCGCTCGCGCATAACGTCGTCATTAAATACCATACATCCGAACATTTCGGGTACGCTCTTAACCATTTTCTCACCTCTGCATCCAAAAGCATTAAGATTTGGCAAAATAATAAATATGAAATAATTATATACTACTTAGCGCCGCTTGTCAAGAGTTTTTTACACTTCCTTCCCAAAAGCCGCCGTTATCGCTGTCGTCAAGATAGACCTCGGAGATATTCATAAAATCCACCCAATCGAAAAAGAAGGCGTCTGCATCTGCCGCCCTACAGATCGCGCGAAGCTCTCGCGACCGACAGAGCGTATCGTTTTGAGCTTTCCAAGTCTCCCAAAAGCCGCGCAGCTCCTCGCGCGAGCGCATAAGCGCACCGTGATCATCCGCGCCCGTAAGCCGAGCAGATAGCAGAGAAAAATCCAAGCAGAGCAGATCGCACCGTGGCAGGCGCGAGACGTCAAGCAGCAGGACGGGCGAGGATATGAGAATACCCTTGGCGATATATCCGTTGAACTCTCTGCCCTCCTCAAGCAATCTGCAAAAGCAGCCGTGAAGAAGCTCAAAGGCGCGCCTTGCTTCGTTCTGCGAGCAGATGCCGCCGATAAGCAAGGACATATTACCGTAAACCGCCGCTCTGAAAAGCGCCTCGGCAGAATCGCAAAAGCGCTCCTCTGCCTCCTCCGAGCTATCCCGAGGCGCGCTCAGAAGCACCGTTAAAGAAGATGTGCAAAGCTCCTCGGCGAGTGCCGAGGCGTTCTCAAACAGCTCACCGCCTCGACCGATATCATCGCAATCGCACAAGGCGCCTCCCGCCTGGGCGCGCAATTCAGATATATCCTTACAAAAGCGGCTCTTTTTTGCTCCGCTAATCCTACCTCGCCCATCATAAGACGACGTGTATCCTCTGAGAGTTTCAAGCTGAGGATCTATTATAAGCTCCCCCTTCCGTCCGTCAAGAAGGGCAAGCCTACCCTCAAGTCCGTGATAGATCGAAAAGCTCTCGGGCAGCAGAAAATACGGTGTTCCAAGCTCGGAGAGCGCACCGAGCAGGCTGTCGGGAACGTCAAGCGAGCAGACCGCCGCCGCAACCGTGCTAAAGAAATAAGCTCCCCCGAGAGAGACTGCCTCTCGCAAGCTCTTCTCACTTCCAAAATAAACTATACATCTCTCGCCCGATCTCTCGCCGCTACCGAAAAATCTCAGCCGTCCAACCGCGACCTCAGTCGCAAACGTCTGCGGCATGCCGCATATCCTGACCTCTCCGCTCGCAATTTTGCCCATTATCTTCCCCCGAAAATAGCATTCGGAATTAGTTTTTGCTATACGGGTGGAATATATGTAATTTTTTAAAATTTTTTCATAAAAAACGAAAAAAAGAGAGACAAAAGTCAAAAAAAGTGCTATAATGTAGATGATGAAAATTTTCAACCCAAGGAGACGAAAAAAATGAAGATCATTGTAACAAAAAACTATGACGAAATGTCCAAAAAAGCAGCTGAGCTGATGGCAGAGATCATCAAGAATAAGCCTGCGTGCGTTCTCGGTCTTGCAACGGGAGATACTCCTATCGGAATGTATAACGAGCTTGTTGCCAAGTACGAGGCAGGAGAGATAGACTTCTCGGCAGTTCGCTCTGTAAACCTTGACGAGTACTACCCCATCTCTCCCGAAAACGATCAGAGCTATCGCTACTTTATGAACAAGCACCTCTTTGACAGAGTTAATATTAACAAGGCTAACACAAGAGTTCCCGACGGAACTGCCGAGAACGTAAGAGAGTTCTGCTCCGCTTACGAGGCACATCTCGACTCGCTTGGCGGCACAGACGTTCAGGTGCTCGGTATCGGCAGAAACGGTCATATCGGCTTTAACGAGCCCGATGCTGAGCTTGAGAGATTTACTCACCTCGTTGAGCTTACCCCCGATACCATTGAGGCGAACTCCCGCTTCTTCGCGTCCGAATCCGAAGTTCCGAAGCACGCTCTCACTATGGGCATACATAGCGTTTTCAAGGCTCGCAAGATCCTCCTTCTCGCTTCGGGCAAGAATAAGGCAGCGGCTATCAACGCTCTCGTTAAGAGCAATATCACCACCGCCTGCCCCGCAACGCTCCTCTGCCTGCACCCCGACGTAACTGTCATCTGCGACGAGGACGCTTACTCGCTCGTATAAGTTAGATAAAAGTCAGATCAAAAGACGCGCGGACGCGATCTTTGCTACTTTTTTGAAAAAAGCAGCATAAAAACTTTAATGAAGAAAAAGCTTGGGTAGAAACTGCACATTCGTGCAAAGTTTTTGCTCAAGCTTTTTTTAAAACAGCACCCCTTGTTAAGTTTTTGGTCAAGCTTTTTTTAAAAAGCTTGCGGTTTCCAAAGGCAGCGCCTTGGTCGCTCTCCGCAGAGAGCGAAACAACCACGGGCTTTTCTTTTTGGTTGGAGCAGGAGCGCGCCCAGTGGGCGATGAAGCGAGTGCGAT
>CALCTA010000131.1 GCA_937893945.1 uncultured Clostridia bacterium
TCTCGCAGAATTCTGCTACGATCTCGGCTTCTGAGAAGCTCTCGCGCACTCCGCAGATGAGCTGATAGGTCTCGTGTCCCTTGCCCGCAAGGAGAATTATATCGCCTTGCTTTGAATTTTCAAGCACGTACTCTATCGCCTTACGTCTGTCGGGGATAGCGACGTAGGGGCAGGTGCCTACGGTGAAGTAAGAGGCTATCTCACCGATTATAGACCACGGAGACTCGCTATCGGGGTTGTCTGACGTGAGAATACAGAAGTCCGCGTCTCTTGAAGCCACAAGCCCAAGCTCCGCGCGGCGCATTCTCGTTCTGCCGCCGACCGATCCAAAGAGACAGATAAGCCTTGTAGGGCTGTAATTTCTGAGCGCCGTGAGTGCCGCCTTGAGACTTACGCCGTTATGCGCGTAGTCGATGACTACCGTCGCGCCGTTAGGAAGCTCGTAGGTCTCAAATCTTCCCTTGATGCGAATATTCTTCATCGCCTCGATTATCTCTCCCGTCTCAAGACCTAAGCGGCGGCATACCGCGATAGCGGTAAGACCGTTATAGACGCTGAATTCTCCGGGGAAGGAGAGAGAAACGGGAAGGCATTCGTCGCCGTGAGTACAGTTAAAGTTTACCGCTATCTTGCCGGGGGCGCGGAAGTAAGCGACCTCGCTTGCAAAGTAATCCGCGTCGGGAGCGCCAAGTCCCGAGATGCTTGCCTTAGGGCAACGATTTCCGCTTATCATCTCGTCCGCGTACTGATCGTCGTAATTATAAACGATATATTCAGCGCCGAAATCTGTAAAGAGCGAGTGCTTGCAGTTCTTGTACTCATCGAAATCGGCGTGCTCAAACTCTCCGATATGGTCGGGAGAGAGGTTGGTAAATACGCAGATATCAAACTTGATACCGTGAACTCTGCCCATCTTGAGCGCCTGCGAGGAGACCTCCATAATGACTATCTTGACACCCGCATCGACCATTCTTCTCATATATTCCTGTAGGTCGTAGCTCTCGGGCGTGGTGTTTACGGTGTCAGCCTGATAATCACCGTAGGTGATACCGTTAGAGCCTATGTATCCCGCAGGGATACCGTTTGCCGAGAGGATATTGTATATGAGCAGAGACGAGGTAGTCTTGCCCTTAGTACCCGTAATGCCTATTACCGTAAGCTCGTCCGCGGGGTATCCAAAGAATGCCGCCGAGAGAGTTGCGAGAGCTATTCTCGTGTTCTTGGTTATTATTACGAAAGCGTCGTCGGGGAGCCCGGGGTTATGCTCGGCAACGAATACTCTGCAATTGCGGTTGTAGGAATTGGCGGCGTACTCGTGTCCGTCGCTCAGTGTTCCGGATATGCAGACAAAGACCGAGTCGGCAAGCACCTTGCGCGAGTCCGAGCAGAGAGATACCACGTCTATCGTAGAGGGATCGATACCTGTTCGGTTGATTATTTCGGTATAGTCTATGACCTTCATCAATTCGGATAAAAGCATGGCTCTTTTAACATCCTTTCCGGCGCTTTTTCATAGCTTCGCCATAAAAATTCATAAGGGGCTCGTCGAAATCTATCGGCTCCTTGCCGCATTCGACTATAGCCGAGAGGGCGAGAAGCTCGAGGGAATCTGTGAAGTATTCGGGTAAAGGGTTTTGCTTCTTTATGAGAGAAAGCTCGGTGCAGCCAAGTATGATAAGCTGCGCTCCTCTCGCGATAAGCGAATTTGAAACGCGCAGGAAGCTCATAAGATCGGGGTCTGCTCCGCTCTTTATCTGATCAAAGATGATATGCGTTATCACGCTCTGCTCGTCGGGCGTCAGCGGCAGCACCTCTATTCCGTATTCATCGAGAAATCTCTGATAAGCGCCCGAGGCGGCAGTACCCTCTGTCGCGAGGACGGCTATGCGCGTAACTCCCGCGCTTTTGCAGTATTTTGCGGTCTCCCTGATGATATTGAGGACGGGGATGCTAAGCGCGCGGCAGATACTGTCGTAAAAGTAGTGGGCGGTGTTGCAGGGGATCGCGATGACCTCCGCACCTGCGCGCTCGAGTCTGAGTGCCTCCTCTATCATAGTGTCGGTCGGGTCCTCGCTCGACTGCCCGAGAATGAATGACGATCGGTCGGGGGTGTCGGCTCTTGAGGAGAGCAGGAAGTTTATGTGGTCGCAGTCGCGAAGCGCCTTAGTGTGAGATATGAGCATCTCGCAAAAATAAACGCTTGCCATCGGTCCAAGACCGCCAAGTATGCCGAGCAATCTCGGTGCGCCCTTAGCTTTTGAGCATATTTTGTTCTGATACACGGGCTCACCGCCTTTCTGCTTGGATATTACGGAATGTCAGCCAGAGGTGAGCTTGAAAAAAGCGTGGCTTTATCGGCTATCACGAATTTATGCTCAAGAGCCGTGCGCTCTGACATGACGGCTTTTTCATATTTTTGAGATACGGGAATTATTATAGGCAGAGTATATGGCTGCTGCTCGCAGAGGGAGATCAGCTGCTCCGCGATAATACGTGGCTCGCTTGATGGGGAGAGGGAAAGATATTTGCAGGTGATGTCAAGCGCGCAAAGAGGTGAGCGCCCCTCGTCGCAGATAAGCGAGACGATGCCGTATTTATAAAATATCCGAGCTGATATACGGTGAGAAAGCGGCGTATTGCCCAAAAGGTAGGGAACGAAATACTCGCGCGCGTTCTCTCTTGCCTGTCTGTCGCTCATAATTCCTCCGAGTAAATATTCTTATACACAATAATTATAGCACAGAAGTCTGCCTTTGTCAAAGGGGATTGCGATTTTTTAGCTCTTTTTTTGTAAAAGTGCGCCAAAATCTCATAGGGCTCTTGCAAAAGGAGAAAAATTTGTATATAATGTAAGTAATGACTTATAAGGAAGAAGCGAAAATGAAAAAAGAGACAGTCTATAAAGTGTTTTCTCATATGCCGACAATAAAGACCGAGCGGCTCTCCTTGCGCCCGATGCATATTATTGACGCCGAGGATATGTACGATTACGCAAGTCGCGAGGATGTAACGAAGTATCTTCTCTGGAGCCCCCATACCTCTATCTCATATACAAAGGATTATCTTCGCTATATTCAGGACAGATATTCTCTCGGAGATTTTTACGATTGGGCGATAATAGACCGCGAGAGCAGGCGAATGATAGGCACCTGCGGCTTTACCCGTATAAATACCGCGAATAATTCAGGCGAGATAGGCTACGTGATAAACCCGGAATTCAGCGGTCGCGGATACGCTACCGAGGCGGCGAGAGCCGTGATGGAATTCGGCTTTTCTACGCTCGATCTGCACAGAATAGAGGCGAAGTTTATGAAGGGCAACGATGCGTCTCTCAGAGTTATGGAGAAGCTTGGAATGTCCTTTGAGGGCTATCATATCGACGAGATATTCGTAAAGGGGAGCTACAGGACCGTAGGGGTTTGCGCCATATTGCGAGAAAATTTCACAAAAGCAACATAATTTGCTCAAAATTCCTTGACAATGCAATTTTTAAGGTATATAATGGAGATAGTTGTACCCTATTATATTAAATAAACCTACAGACTGAACAGGTCGGAATAAGGAGGAACAATGTTTTTTAACCTGATATTCTCGGCAATCTTCTGCTTCTTTGCAGGACTTTTCATACTCTTCGGAGCATTGAAGGGCAGAAAGTATAAGTGGCAGCTTTCTCTGACGCGTATAATCGTTGTTATTATATCGGCAGTAGTGTCCGCGCTTCTTGCAACGCTTATATCCAATATCGTGATCAAGACAGTTCTCAATATGGCTATAGCTAACAACTGGTTTGCGGAGGTCGGCAAGATACTCGCGGAGCTTCCTACGGGCGTGGGCGTTGCTACCGCTCTTGCTTCTATGTTCGTAGCTCCCGTGCTTTTCGTTCCGCTTTTCCTCATCATCAAGCCTATACTCAACATCTTTGGCAAGCTGATCGCTCTGGCGTTTGCTAAGATAGGCTCGGGCAAGTCCGAAAAGGCAGAGGATGAAGCTTCTGACGCGAGCGAAAAGCCCGCAGAGGCTGAGGGCGAATACAAGGAAGAGCCCGAAAGAGATGAAAACGGTAGAAAGATAGTCAAGAGAAAGCACTATAAGAAGAGATACGCTCCTCTCGTGGCAAATTATTTCAATCCGCTCGGCTCGGCTCTCGGCGCGCTTTGCTCGTTGCTTGTTTTCTGCGTTTTGCTCGTTCCGATAGTTGGCGCGATAGACGTTGTCAACGATATAGCTCCTTTGTTTGCGGATACGCTTCTTGGCGATTCCGAGGGATCTGAGGGCGTAGTAGAGGACGAAGACGTAAAGACCGTCGCGGCTCTTGCTTTTGACGCGCTGAACGGCGTTGATAATAACGTTGGCGCACTCGCCATCAAATATATGGGCGGTAAGGCACTTTACGGCGCTATGACCACCAGCATTATAAACGGTGAGATAGCAAATCTCAATAAGGAAGGTAAGTTCCTCGCTTCTGTTGCGGAGACTACGGTAGTGGTAATAGACGAGGGCAAGACGGCAGAGGAAAAGGCTGAGGTAATAAGAAGCATCTCCCCCGCGTTTAATAAATCCGTAGTTACCCGTACGCTTCTCTCCGAGTTCTGCTCCGCAGCAGGTGAGACTTGGGATGCGGGTGAATCCTTCCACGGAGTTGCCCGTCCTGAGCTTGGTGGAGATTTTGAGGCTATCGCTTCTGCTCTTATCAACGTTTTCGCTACAGCGGATGCTCAGAACATCAAGCAGGACATATATGCTATAACAGAGGCTATCGCTGTTCTTTTTGAGAGCGGCGCGGCAGATGACCTTAAGAACAATCCTATGTCTATCCTTGGAAACGAGGAGACCACCTCGGCTCTCTTTGCCGCATTCCTTTCCGACGAGAGACTTGACCCGATGGTTGACGGTGTTGCTGACTTTGGTGTAGGTATTCTTCTTGATACTATCCATACTCCCGACACAAGAGAAGGACTTTATGAGCCCTTCGTAAACAGCTTCCTTAGCGTAAGAGGCGATGATGAAGCTGCTCTTACGGCGGCTTACTCTGACGTATTGGACGACTACGGCATCAGACTTGACGCCGAGACGATAGCCAACGCGGCAGAGAGCAACCTCGAGGGCGAGAATATGACCAACTGGCTCTTTATACACGTTGCCAAGAACAAAGAGGAGTTCGCCGCAAAGACCGAGATCGTTTCGGGTGATATGATAACCTCGGGTGTTACTCCCATCACTAACAGAGACCACGAGGCAGACGCTCTTGCACACGCATTTGCGGTGCTCTACGGTATGACCGCAGATCTTAAGGGCGATTCCTTTAACACCAAGAATATGATAGGACAGTTTGGTCCCGCGCTTGACTCCTTCGTTATGACCGAGACTATCGGTGCGAGCAAGACAGGTCTCGTTCTTACCGCTGTTCTTCAGTCCAAGACAGTTCACGATCAGCTCGGTATGAGCGTTATGGAGGCTACAGATACCGCGAACTCTATCGTTGAGAACTCGGGTAAGAAGGACTATACCTCTGTGATGCAGTCCCTGACGGGAATTATCGAGATGCTCGAGGCAGCGTCCGATAAGAACGCAAACACACAGGAAGCGGTTGACAAGATGCTTGAAAACCTCACCCCCGAGGCTGCAAGCGTAATGCAGACCATGACCACCCCCAGCGTAGTTCAGAACTACGGTGTTCCCGAGGATAACGCAGAGCCCGTAGCTAATATGATCTCCGACACCTTCGGTAACCTTAAGGACGTTCCCGCAGAGGAGTACGATAAGGAATCCCGAGCAGTTGCTGACATGATGAACGTTATGATGGCAATGGGAAGCAACAGCTCCGGTAGCACGTTCGGCGACGAGAGCAGTGATACTCAGCTTTCGGCAGAACAGTACGTAAACAACATTATGGACTCCAAGGCTATGTCCAAGACTGTTGTTGATACAGTTTACGGTGAGGGCGATGAGCCTACCGTTGACCCGATGAAGTCTAACAGAAACCTTAATAGCTCCGAGAAGAAAGAGCTTCTTGATTCTCTGAATAAGAAGTGGGAATATGTTGCCGATGCAGATGATGCTACAAAGAAAGCTACCGAGCGACAGATAGTTGCTATCGCGGCTATGATGAATATGAAGGTTACTGTTGATGAAAACGGTGTTAACGAGGTAGTAACCGAGAGCGTTCCCGCATAATCAAAGCATAAATAAACACCCAAGAGGCTGTCTTGAAAAGACAGCCTCTTTTTCGTTCATTTAAAGTTTACACTACGTTGAATTTTAGGAAATTTTTATGGACTATAATATGAAGGATATGTATAATGAGAGGAGTTTTTTGATGATAAAGACCTTGATGAAAAGCATCAGAGAATATAAGCTATGCTCGGTGCTCGCTCCGCTTATCATCGCAGGCGAGGTGGTCGTGGAATGTATAATTCCGTTCGTTACCGCAGGACTTGTCAGGAAAATAGAAGAGAACAGCGGAATGGATGAAATAATAAAATACGGTATGATACTTTTAGGTCTTGCCGTTCTGTCGCTTACCTGCGGTGCGCTTGCTGGGTACTTTGCCGCAACCGCGGGCTGCGGATTCGCGAAGAATCTGCGCCACGATATTTACTACGCTATTCAGGGATATTCCTTTTCTAACGTAGATAAATTCTCAACGGCAGGTCTCGTAACAAGACTTACCACCGACGTCAGCAACGTTCAGATGGCGTATATGATGATAATCAGAACGGCTGTGCGCTGCCCGTTGATGCTTGTTTTCGCGCTGATAATGGCTATAGGCGTCAGCCCCAAGATGTCGCTTGCCTTCGCGGTCATAATACCCGTTCTCGCGATAGGACTTTTCTTTATCATAAAGAACGCCCATCCGATATTCAAGACGGTTTTCAAAAAATACGACGCGCTCAATAACTCTGTCCAGGAGAACGTCTCGGGAATGAGAGTTGTCAAGGCTTACGTGCGTGAGAACTACGAGAGAGAGAAGTTTTCAAGAGCATCTGAGGACGTAAAGGACGGATTTACCAAGGCAGAGAAGATACTTGCGCTCAACAATCCGCTTATGCAGTTCTGCTTCAACGCGCTTATGCTTATGGTATGCTTCTTCGGCTCTCGCCTTATAATAAGCACAAGCGGTGCTGACCTCGATATCCCCGGATTTTCCGCGCTTCTTACCTACGGCGCTCAGATACTTATGAGTCTTATGATGGTATCTATGATAATCGTTATGCTCTCTATGTCTATGGAGTCAGCGAACCGTATTGCCGAGGTGCTCAAAGAAAAGAGCGAGATAGTAAATCCCGAGTGTCCCATCACCGACGTTCCCGACGGAAGCATACTCTTTGACAAGGTCAGCTTCTCCTACAAGGCAAACGCCGAGAAGAAGGCGCTCAAAGATATAAATCTCTTTATCGCCTCGGGTGAGACTGTCGGTATCATCGGAGGAACGGGAAGCGGAAAGACCACGCTCATACAGCTTATCTCAAGGCTTTACGACGTAAGTGAGGGAGCGGTCAAGGTCGGCGGTATAGACGTTCGTGATTACGATATCGAGACTCTGCGCGATCAGGTGTCTGTCGTGCTTCAGAAAAATCTGCTCTTTACGGGTACCATAAAGGAAAATCTGCGTTGGGGAGACCCCGACGCCACCGACGAGGAGATGGAGCGTATATGTAAGCTCGCTCAGGCGGACGAGTTTATAAAGAGCTTTCCCGAGGGATACGATACCCATATAACGCAGGGCGGTACTAACGTCTCAGGCGGTCAGAAGCAGAGGCTGTGTATTGCGCGCGCTCTTCTCAAGAAGCCGAAGATACTCATTCTTGACGACTCCACGAGCGCGGTCGATACCAAGACCGACGCGCTCATCCGCAAGGCGTTTGCCGAGGAGATACCCAATACTACCAAGATAATCATAGCTCAGCGCGTGTCCTCTGTCGAGCATGCCGATAAGATAATAGTTCTTGACGGCGGAAGCATCGAGAGTATGGGCAAGCACGAGGAGCTTATGACCGAGAGCCCTATCTACAGGGAGATATACGAATCTCAGAATAAGGGGGCGCAGGAAGATGAAGAATAATAAAAGACCCCCTATGAAAAAAGGAGTACTCAAGAGAATACTGAAGATACTCTTCAAGGAGTACCGCCTTCAGATGATAGCCGTGGCGGCGTGCATCGTGATGGTGTCGCTCGCATCTACTATCGCCAGCCTCTTTATGAACAAGTTTATCAACTATATCGGAGAGGGACTTGAGAATGGGCTTGACAGCGTCAGCGGCAAGATAACTGTTGCCGTTCTCTCTATGCTTTGCATATACGCGCTCGGTTGGCTTGCGTCCTTTGCTTACACTCGTATAATGGCGATCGTAACTCAGAGCTTCTTGCACAGCATGCGCAAGAAGATGTTTGACAAGATGCAGAGCTTTCCTCTGCGCTACTTTGATACCAACGCTCACGGCGACATAATGTCGCATTACACCAACGATATCGACGCTATCCGCGAGCTTGTCTCATCAACTCTGCCTCATCTGATGCAGTCTGCGCTTATCGTCAGCTTCCTTGTGTTCAATATGCTCTACCTCAGCGCTTGGATGGCGCTCGTGGTCGGAGTCGCGAGTATTGCGATGATAGTCGCGGCAAAGAAGATAGGCGGCAGAAGCGCCAAGAACTTTATCGCTATGCAGAAGTCTATAGCCAAGACAGAGGGATTTGTCGAGGAGATGATGAACGGTCAAAAGGTCGTAAAGGTGTTCTGCCACGAGGAGCAGAGCGGCAGGGATTTCGATAAGGTCAACGAGGAGCTTTGCAAGAACGCTACGAATGCAAACCGCTTCGCCAACATCCTGATGCCTATTATGGGCAATATAGGCAATATCCTCTACGTGCTTGTCGCGTTCGTCGGCGGTCTGCTTATAATCAATTCTATACCCAATGCCTCGCTTCAGCTCCTGTTTGCGAAGCTGACGGGAGATGAAACTGTCTCCGCGCTTGTAAATATCAGCGTGGTAGTACCTTTCCTCAACGCATCTAAGCAGTTTACCAATAACGTAAGCCAGGTCTCACAGCAGATAAACGCTATAGTTATGGCTATGGCGGGCGCGGGACGTGTGTTTGAGCTTCTCGACAACGAGCCTGAGATAGACGACGGATACGTAACTCTTGTCAACGCAAGGGAAGAGAACGGCGAGATAGTTGAGAGCGAAGCGCGCACGGGAATGTGGGCGTGGAAGCATCCCCACGGCGACGGAAGCGTTACCTATACCAAGCTTGAGGGCGACGTGCGTATGGTCGATATGGATTTCGGCTACGTTCCCGAAAAGATGGTGCTTCGCGATATAACGCTTTATGCAAAGCCGGGTCAGAAGGTCGCGTTCGTTGGCGCTACGGGTGCGGGAAAGACTACTATCACTAACCTTATCAACCGCTTCTACGACATTGACGACGGAAAGATAAGATACGATGGAATCAATATCAATAAGATAAAGAAGGCAGACCTGCGCCGCTCGCTCGGTATAGTTCTTCAGGATACCAATCTCTTTACGGGAACGGTAATGGAGAATATAAGATACGGAAAGCTTGACGCTACCGACGAGGAGTGTATTGCCGCGGCAAAGCTCGCAAATGCCGATGATTTCATTACCCGTCTTCCCGACGGATATAACACTATGCTTACGGCAAACGGCGCAAATCTCTCCCAAGGACAGCGACAGCTTATATCTATAGCCCGCGCTGCCGTGGCAGATCCGCCCGTAATGATACTTGACGAGGCGACCTCGTCTATTGATACGAGAACCGAGGCGATCGTGCAGAGAGGTATGGATGCCCTTATGCACGGCAGAACGGTGTTCGTTATAGCGCACCGTCTCTCGACCGTCCGTAACTCAGACGTTATTATGGTTCTGGAGCAGGGAAGAATAATCGAGCGCGGAAGCCACGACGATCTTATCGCCCAGAGGGGAAAGTATTATCAGCTCTATACAGGCGCGTTTGAGCTTGAATAAAATAGGGTATAATTATCAGAAAGGTGATAAAAATTGCGTAAAACTAAAATTGTATGTACGATCGGTCCTACGAGCGAGACAAAAGAGGTAATAGCGGGGCTTTGCAAGGCGGGTATGAACGTGGCGAGGTTGAACTTTTCCCACAATACCCATGCGGATCATCAGAAAAGAATAGACGTCATAAAGGAAGTGCGAGATGAATTACAGCTCCCTATTGCGATAATGCTTGACACAAAGGGCCCCGAATACAGAATAAAAACCTTTGAGGGCGGCAAGATATTGCTCTCTGACGGCGATAGATTTACCTTTACGACCGACGATATCGTCGGAAACGTAGAGAGGGTCTCGGTCAGCTATTCAAGGCTTACCGAGGAGCTGTCTGTCGGAGATACGATACTTCTAAACAACGGACTTCTGACCTTCCTCGTGGAAAGAATAGAGGGAGCGGATATAGAATGCAAGGTCATCTGCGGCGGAGAGCTTTCGGACAGAAAGAGCATGAGCTTTCCCGGAAAGGTGATGAAGCAGCCTTATCTTTCCGAGCAGGATAAGAAGGATATCAAGTGGGGCGTGGATAATTCGGTGGATTATATCGCCTGCTCATTCGTTTCCTGCAAGCAGGATCTTATAGACGTTCGCAACTATATGCGCGAGCTTGGCGCGGAGGATATCGAGCTTATCGCCAAGATAGAAAACCAGTCGGGCGTGGATAATATCGAGGAGATATGCGAGTACTGCGACGGCATTATGGTCGCTCGTGGAGATATGGGCGTGGAAATCCCCTTTGAGCATCTTCCCTCTATTCAGAAGAAGCTTATCACCAAATGCCGTCTGCTCGGCAAGCGCGTGATCACCGCGACTGAAATGTTAGAGTCAATGATAACAAACTCCCGTCCTACGAGAGCCGAGATCTCGGATATTGCCAATGCCGTATATGACGGTACCAGCGCTATTATGCTTTCGGGCGAGACCGCGGCAGGAAAATATCCTGTACAGGCGGTAGCGACGATGGCTAAGATCGCCGAGACTACCGAGGGGAATATCAATTATAAGGAGCGTTTTCACAATGCCGATTTCCAGATCCGCAATATGACAGACGCTATTTCACATTCTACCTGCGGAATGGCGATAGATATCGACGCAAAGGCGATAGTTGCTTGCTCTATCTCGGGTATGACCGCCAGAATGGTATCTCGCTTCCGTTCTCCCGTTGCTATTATCGGACTTACCACCAATGAGAACACGTGGCGTAAGCTTGCTCTTTCGTGGGGAGTTATCCCTGCGATGTGCGAGACCTTTACCTCGACAGACGTGCTTTTCTATACTGCGAAGAAGATAGCCACCTCAGAGCTTAGACTGTCTAAAAAGGACCGCATCGTTATCACGGGCGGAGACACCACGGGACATTCGGGCAACAC
>CALCTA010000132.1 GCA_937893945.1 uncultured Clostridia bacterium
TTCTTCGGTAGTCAGGTAAACATAAAAACGCCGCTGAGGTTTCGTAAGATTCCTCAGCGGCAACTTGTTATATGAAGCTCTTATACATCAAAACAATACCAAGACTGAACAGCGCAGCACCGATTATATCTGAAATCCAATGCACGCCCGAAATAAGCCTTCCAAGCACCATAAAGGCTACAAAAGCTATAATTGCAATTATAACGCACGCTCTTAAGGTTTTGTTTTTAATGCGAGATTTCGCCTGCATTGCCGCAGTTGGCATCACACACATAACGAGCATTGTGGTTGATGACGGATAGGATGCCTCAAGGTATCCGTCAATGAGTATCGGTCTGTAATTTATGACTACTATCTCAAAAAATACGTATGCCGCCATAACAAGAATATAAAAAACGCCGAGTGCGAGAATACTGCGATCCACTTTTAAAAGACTTCTGCGCTTGATCAGTTGTACAAATCCTAGTAGAGCAAAGAAAAGAGCGACAAATATAGGAACAAGACCAAGCCAATCAGTGATCTCGTAAAGGTGCATATTTACACCTACACTCTCATAGACAAAGCCATTTAAAGTGGCAAAGCCAACCGACGAGCCTTGAGGTCCTATCGCGCTAACGTCAACAAAACAGACGAGCAATGTCCATAAAACAAACGTCGCAAAGGAGCATATCGAAGCACATAGATATTTCTTTTTCATTTTAACTTTTCCTTCTTTCTCAGCGATAAAATAACTTTGATAATAAATAGTGAAAAGGCAAATACTGCGGCATATGGCTGTAAGCTTATAATAAACAGCATCGCAGAGAGAATACTAAGAGTCAATGATAATTTTATTTTGCTTTTTAACCATATGGTTGACGTGCAGTTTTTTAATATAAGCATCAGAATGCCGACTATTACCGTTCCTATCACAGCTGCAAAGTACGCGACCTTTAGATACGCCGCAACGCCGCAAAGAGACAATAGAGAATATTCTTGAATTATATCATTGCTTTTGGTAGCAAATAACGGAAGAAAGAAAAGCAAAACCATACAAATATCAATAAGCCCAAATATCAGATCTATAAAATGCTTTTCGGTTTGCTTCTGATCTTCCTCGGCTATCGTTAATATCTCATCTGAAGACAGCAGCTCATCAACAGTTATGGAAAAGAAACGCGCTATTGCTTTAAGTGATTCAAGATTTGGATATCCCTTGTCGGTCTCCCACTTTGATATCGCCGTTCTGGTAACGTACAGCTTTTCTGCAAGCTCGTCTTGTGTAAGCTTATTTTCAGTTCTTAGCTTTTTCAGTTTTTCGCCAAAGGTCATGATAATTCTCCTATCCCACGTTCGTAATGATATTATAACACTTTCACGTCAAAATGTCACGACACTATTCGTCGCTATATAGATATTTAATTATAAAAATATTTAAAAAGGTCTTGCTTTTTTGCTTTTTATGTGATATAATACCGATGTTGCAATGAAAATAGCAAGTTTTCAAGCAACTAAATATGTACAATTATGCATCAAGGAGAGATATATCGCCTACGGCGATAATTCGCTAACTCTACGTCTGGTGAGCAAGCTCCCCGACCTCCGAGTTGCGAATGCGAAGTGGATTCAATGAGCAAGCTCATTGAGCCGCAGCTAATCAAGCTCCATAATTGTGATGCACACTTGTGCATCACAATTATGGAGAGATATCGAAGTGGTCATAACGGGGCTGACTCGAAATCAGTTTGTGCTAACGCACACGAGGGTTCGAATCCCTCTCTCTCCGCCAAAATAGAAAGCATCCTCACTTGAGGATGCTTTTCTCATATATCAGAGAATACGAGGAAGAGACATGAATCCTAAAAGATGCCGTTGGTGCAATACGAAAAATAAATTATATGTTGAATACCACGACAATGAGTGGTGTGTGCCGAATTTTGACGATCAATATCTATACGAAATGCTCATTTTAGAATCATTTCAGGCGGGGTTGTCATGGGAGTGCGTTCTCAACAAGCGCGAAAGCTTCAGGGCGGCATATGACAACTTTGATATTGACAAAGTGATCGCCTATAACGACAGCAAGATAGAGGAATTGTTGAAGAACAGGGGCATAATAAGAAACAAGCTCAAGATCAGGGCAAGCATCAACAACAGCAGGATTTTCAAAAGCATCGCCAACGAATACGGCTCTTTTCACGCTTACCTCAGGACTTTTACAGGCGACACAATTATTTATGAAACAGGTAAGATTACAAACTACCTCTCGGATGCCATTTCGACAGATCTGAGTGCGCGAGGAATGAAATTCGTAGGCTCTGTTATTATATATTCCTATCTGCAAGCAATAGGTGTGATATACTCGCACGACGAAGATTGCTTTTTGCATAAGAAAGTCTGAGATCTCAGTATATCTGTTTTTTTGCTTTCCAAGTTTTTATTAAATCATTAAATTTTACACAAACTGTTGAATTAATGAAAGATTTGTGTTATAATAGACTATGTATAGATAAAAATAACTCGCTTGGAGACCTTTTATGACAGATAAGCGCTATATTGAATGTGGCAAAATAATAAATACTCACGGCTGCCGTGGCGGCGTCAAGGCTGAATCCTGGTGCAACTCCGAGGAAGACCTCGCAGAGCTTAGCCGTGTATTTATCCTTCGCGGTTCGGAATACGAGGAATACAAGATAACGAAATCCTCTATATTCAAGCAGTTCGTTTTGCTTGATCTCAAGGGCGTTGACGACATGGACAAGGCAATGCTCTTAAAAAACAAGACCCTCTACGCGCTTCGCGAGGATTTCGCACTTGAGGAAGGTGAGTTCTTCCTTGCCGATATGATAGGTCTTGACGTTATCGACGCAGATACAGGCGAGAACTACGGCAAGCTCTCCGAGATAATCAACAGAGGAGCGTCTGATATATACGTAGTCTCTACCAAGAACGGAGAGAGAATGATCCCTGCCGTTGACGAATTTATCATCTCTGTTGACGTGGAAAAGGGAATTTTCGTCCGCGTTATTGAAGGAATGCTTGACTGAGCGGAGGAAATATGATTTTTGATATTATGACGCTCTTTCCCGATCTGGTCAGCTACGTTCTCGGTGAGAGCGTGATCGGAAGAGCGCAGAAAAGCGGTGCCATTAAGGTAAACTGCCACAATATCCGCGACTACTCCGAGGATAAGCATCGCCGCGTTGACGATACCCCCTACGGCGGCGGCAAGGGAATGCTTATGGCGGCTCCGCCTATATACAACTGCTACAAGCACATCATTGACGAGAGCGCGGACAGGGAGCTTTCAACGAGGGTAGTGTTTATGTCTCCCTCAGGCAAGGTGCTTGACCAGCGCAAAGCAGAAGAGCTATCACACTACGATCGCCTTATCGTCCTTTGTGGACACTACGAGGGCGTTGACAGACGCATTATTGATGAAATAGTTGATGAGGAGATATCCATAGGTGATTTCGTGCTTACGGGCGGCGAGATCCCTGCCTGTATTCTCGTTGACGCTGTTGCAAGACTTGTTGAAGGCGTTCTTTCAGATCCCGAGTGCCATGAAAATGAAAGCATTTCAAGTGGGCTCGTTGAATACCCGCAATACACTCGTCCTTACGAGTTCCACGGCGTCAAGGTTCCCGACGTGCTTATATCGGGACATCACGAAAACATAGACAAATGGCGTCATCAAGAGGCACTCCGACTGACAGAGCAAAACCGTCCCGATATTATCGAAAAGTTCGGTAAGAAGGATTAAAAACTTCCCAAAACTAAAAAGAAAGGAGGAAGTCAGCTTGACTAAAGAAGAAAAAATAAAAGACAAAGCACAAAAGAAAGCGCAAAAGGCTGAAAAGAAAATTGAAAAGAAGTCTAAGTTCAGAAAAACCTCTCTTACGGGTTTGGCCTCTGTAAGCTTTCTTATAGCTCTTTTTGACAGACTGTGTGAAATACTTTACAATACCTTCGTCGGCGGATTCTTCGGAAAAATATTTTCGAGCTACAAAAAGCTTCAGCGTTCGTTTGACAACGGCTTCTTAAAGGAATTCGTTTTTGGCGACAAAAGATTTAAAAGACTTTTCCGCAAGCTGAGAAAATTCCTCTCCAGCCATATTGAAACCTGCTTTATCGTAACGAGAGGTCAACGGCTCATTCATTTCTTCTCATCTGCGCCGCTTAATTATTACGGTAATTTTCTGGCATTCTTCGGTCTTTATACCTGCGTTGTATATTTTGTAAGAATGCTCGTTTCGGGCATAAGCGCCGCGAGCAACGACTATCTCATTATAGGTGTTGCCGCAATAATAGTTTCACTTCCATTGCTTTTTTCCCGTCTTTCTATGGCGTCAGCCATCCGAAGAAGCATTATAGGAAGAATGGTATTTGACGTAGTATTCGGAATTTCCGATGAGACGCTCAAAAAGCACTCCGAGGTTAGAAAGGGAAAAGGAAAAGGCAACCTGATGCTCTTTCTCGGACTTGTCGCGGGAACTCTGACATTCTTCGTTCACCCACTCACTGTAATTCTGGCGATCCTGTTCTTCGTGCTTGTGTGCTTCATTGCGGTAAGTGCCGAAATAGGCGTGATCATCACGATATTTGTTCTTCCGTTCTGCTCGTTTATGAGTAACCCCACGATATCGCTTTGCGGTCTTGTGCTGCTTACTGCATTTTTCTACGTTATAAAGCTCATCCGCGGAAAGCGTGTTTTCAAGCTTGAGCTTGTAGATTCAGCAGTTCTTTTGTTTACTTTGCTTATATTCTTTGCAAGCCTGTTCAGCGCAGGCGGAGAGGGCTCTGCTAATGCGGCACTCGTGTCTTGCTCACTGATGCTCGGATACTTCCTTCTCGTAAACCTTATGCGTACTGAGAAATGGATCAAACGATGTGTTTTTGCGCTTGTAAGCTCAGGAAGTATCGTAGCCGTGATCGGCGTGCTTGAATATTTCTTTGGTAAGAGTAGCAATCAATGGCTTGACGTCAGTCTGTTTACAAATATAAGAGTTCGCGTAGTATCTCTTTTTGATAATCCCAACGTGCTTGCGACATATCTTGTCCTTATTTTCCCATTTGCCCTTAATTTCTATGTTTTGTCAAAGAAGCGAAACGAAAAATTCCTTTCTGCCGTGATATGCGCCGCCTTCGTTCTGGCAACGGTATTTACCTGGTCCCGTGGCGCATGGATAGCTATGGTGTTGACCTTCTTGATATTCTTTACCGTATATAGCAGAAAGACTCTCCGTATTTTCGGAGTTGCACTTTTGGGAGCGCCGGTATTACCGATGATCCTGCCTGACAATCTGCTCGACAGAGCGTTAAGCATACTGAACTTCTCGGACAGCTCCATATCATATCGTATATATACCTGGATCGGTTCTATGAGAATGGTAGGAGATCATTTCCTTGGCGGAATCGGCTTTGGTCCCGAAGCCTTTGCGAAGATATATCCTGCATATGCCTTTGCGGGAATAGAGGCTGCCGAGCATAGCCATAGCCTCCCGCTTCAGATACTCATAGGAATGGGTATAGGCGGTCTGCTCACATTTGTGGCGCTGATATTCCTCTATCTCCAAAAAACGCTTGAGTACGTCAAAAAGCCTCAAAACACCGCTTCAAAGTTTTACGTTACCGCAACTGTCGCTTCGGTCATCGGAGCGTTGGTGATGGGTATGTTTGACTATATCTGGTACAATTACCGTGTTTTCTATATTTTCTGGATAGTAATAGCAATAGGCTGCGCATTCGTGCGAGCAGGTAACTACGAGACAGAGAGAAACGCCGGTACACTTGACAGCTATGGACACATCGAGCAAGACGAACAGGCTTAAAGAAAGGATTTGTATATGAATAACACTTCTCATAACACTACCGTAATTCAAAAAAAGCCAAAGAGAAAATTTAATTTCATAGACTTCCTGATAATTCTCGTGGTAGTCGCCATCATTGGTATTCTTATATATGTTTTCTCTCCCTGGGCTCATATAGAAAAGCTTTGGACTGACAATAAGGTAGAGCTAACCTACTTTGTTGAGATAAAGGACGTTGATATTGCTTACGTTGAAAGCATTAAGAAGGGCGACGGCGTTATCAATTCGGTCAACAAGAACTCGCTCGGAACTGTTTCGGAAATAGCTAAAACAGAAAAAGCGTACGTCTATGATTACGTTTTGAACGAGCAGGGCGAGATGACCTGCATCCGATCCGAGCATCCTCAAAAGTATAATATTACCGTCAAGATAGTTACGACCGCTGAATACGAGGAAGGAATCGGCTACTCAGTAAACGGATGTCGCGTTGCTATCGGCGAAATGCTTGATATGAGATTTCCGCAATACTCCTGCAGCGGTGCCTGCACGCAGATATACGAATAAGATAAGGAGGAGCTAAGGATGAAAAACGCTAATATTAATCAGGATAGCGCCAAGGATTCTCAGAAGCCGCAAAAAGAGCGAAAG
This sequence comes from uncultured Clostridia bacterium, assembly GCA_937893945.1. Taxonomy (GTDB): domain Bacteria; phylum Bacillota; class Clostridia; order Oscillospirales; family CAG-272; genus HGM12713. The sequence goes on from CALCTA010000132.1 coordinate 6,438, forward strand.
TTTCCTAAATTCGGCGTGCTTGACGCTGTTATAATACTCCTTGTCATCGCAATTGCAGCAGGCATATACTTCAGATATAGCTTCTTTGATACTCTTAATAGTATGAAGAACATGAAGGAGTGCTACGTAACATTCAAGACTGACAAGATCACCACAAACGTCAGCCGTGAGATGTACGACGGAGACGCTATCTACTTTAAATCCGACGGAAGCAGCTTTGGAACTCTCGCTCTAAAGAGTGAAGAAATAACCATGGTTATTCAGGAGCAGCCCGCAACATCTACCGTTTTCAAGGACGGAAAGACCTACGCCGACGTTCAGTATCCGCAGGGAATGGACGGCTCTCTCATCTACGGTATCGGAACGATAAAATGTAACTGCGCAGTATCTGAAAACGGCTCTTATCTTCTCAACGGAACGACCTATATCTCTCCCGGTCAGACCTATACCGTATGTACAGAGAAGGTTACGGTTAACATAATGATAACTGATATTGAGGTTATTTCTTAAATTTTCGCCGCACTGTCCCCCATAAATTGTTAAAATCAGCGTTTTGTGTATAAAACGTGAATGTTTTTAGCTTTTTCGCCAAAAAGTTTATGCATTTTCACTAATATTTAACTATTGATTTTATACGATTTTTTTGATATACTATTATTGTAAGATTATAATTTTGTGTATATTTATATGTTTTGGTCATCCGACGGATAAAATGACTGCGGCGGACGATCCTCTATGAACAGGAGAAGAGTTTTATTATGGTAAAAAGAGAAATGACAATCACCAACAATATTGGATTGCACGCAAGACCTGCAACCTTCTTTATACAGAAGGCTAACACCTTTAAGTCTTCGGTATGGATAGAAAAGGATGACCGCAAGGTAAATGCAAAAAGTCTGCTCGGCGTTCTTTCTCTCGGCATCGCTAAGGGTATGGTAGTTACTCTTATCGCTGATGGCTCGGACGAAAACGAAGCTGTTAACGGTTTGATCGAATTGGTTCAGACCGGATTAGCAGAGTAATATTATAGATTGCAAAAAGAGGCTGTAATCCGAGTTTACGGCCTCTTATTTTTAATTCACAAAAGGAGGAAGGATATGCCCGCCACACTCAAAAGACTTGAAGAGCTGCTAAAAAAGGCAAATACGCTTCCTCTATGCCCGGGCGTATATATAATGAGGGACAAAAACGGCAAAATAATTTACGTTGGCAAGTCCCGTAAGCTTAAAAACAGAGTTTCGCAATATTTTCAACACAGCAGAAAGAACACAAAGACCGGCAGAATGGTAAGCGCCGCAGAGGACTTTGAATATATACTCTGCAAGACCGAGATCGAAGCCCTCACGCTTGAAAACTCGCTTATAAAGCAGCATTCTCCAAAATACAATATAAAGCTCAAGGATGCCAAATCCTATCCGTATATAAAAATAACCGAGGGTGAATTTCCTCGGATAGTCTTTACCCGTACTCGCGGAGCTGACAAGGGCAGGTATTTCGGGCCATTTTCAGGTAGTGCTATAGCTTATTCAATTCTTGATATACTTTACAAATCTCTTGGAATTCCAAGCTGCAAGAGAAAATTTCCCGAGGATTTCGGCAAAGAACGTCCTTGCCTTTATTATCAGATTAAGCAGTGCTGCGGTCTTTGTACAGGCGATGTATCAAAGGAAGAATACGACGCGCTGATTCAATGCGCGGCAAATATTCTCAAGGGCAACATCAAGGACGCTACAGATATTCTTTCCGCTCAGATGATGGAATTTGCAGAGCAAGAAAACTTTGAAGCGGCAGCAAGATGCAGAGATACAATAAAAGCACTTGAAAAACTCAACCAAAAGCAGAGCGTTGTGGCGTCTCCAAGCACAAATATGGACGTATTCGGATTTTATTCGGATGATTTCGTAAGCTGTGTTTCGGTAATGTATATAAGAAACGGAGCGGTAAGCGATAAATCGGATTTTATATTCAACTCCGATGCCATCACCGACACCGAATCGCTTGCTTCGTTCGTCGCGGATCATTATATGCAAAGAGATTATATCCCGAAAACCGTTTTGCTTTCATTCACGCTTGAGGATGAGGATATAGCTATGCTCGAAGAATTTTTAGGAGAGCGAAGCACTCATCGCGTTACCGTAAAGCATCCTGAAAGAGGGGTAAATCGCGAGCTTGTGTCTGTTGTATGCAAGAACGCTGAGGAAAAAGCAAGACAGACAAAACTTGAAAGTCAAAAGGATGAGAGCGTGCTTATCACTCTTGCGGAAATGCTTCAGCTCGAAACAGTTCCCGAAAGAATAGAGGCTTACGACATTTCAAATATCGGAAAAGAGAATATCACCGCAGGAATGGTCGTATATGAAGACGGAAAGCCGTGTAAGGCGGATTACAGGCTATTTAAGATGCGTTCTGTTGTCGGCACCACCGATGACTATGCTTCTATGCAAGAGGCTATAAGACGAAGAATAAAACACCTTAAGGAAGACACGAGCGGCTCGTTTGCCAAATACCCCGATCTTATTCTCATAGACGGCGGTAAAGGGCATATCTCAGCAGTCAAGGAGGTTCTTGACGAAGAGGGAATAGACCTCGCCGTGTTCGGAATGGTAAAGGACGATTTTCACAAAACAAGAGCGCTGTGTACCGACACCGAGGAAATAAACATCGCAAGAGAACGCTCGGTATTTATGCTTATATACAAAATTCAGGAAGAGGTGCATCGCTTTACGGTTGGCAAGGTAATGTCGGCAAAGCGCTCTACAATGAAGCATTCCTCACTTGAAAAGATAGACGGAATTGGGCCCTCTAAGGCAAAGAAGCTTCTGGACGGGTTCGGCACGATGTCAGCCCTTAAAAGCGCTTCTGTGGAAGAAATTAAGGCTCTAAAGGGCATCAGCGAGGTTGATGCGCAAAAGGTTTTTGAATATTTCAGAAAGAAGGAAAAGAAATGAGGATAATTACGGGAAAAGCAAAGGGAGTTCGTCTCAAAACGCTTGAGGGTGAGACTACAAGACCCACCTCAGAGCGCGTTAAGGAGGCAGTTTTCTCGATGATACAGTTTGATCTTGAGGAAAGAAGCGTACTTGACCTTTTCGCAGGCTCGGGACAGATGGGCCTTGAGGCACTCAGCAGAGGCGCGGCGGAAGCAACTCTCGTGGATAGATCCGCAGAGGCGGTCGCTATAATTAAGGAAAACGCCGCTAAGACCAAGCTTTCCGACAAGTGTACTGTTTATCGCTCGGACTATCTTGATTTTATCCGCCGCTTTTCAGGCAAGCAATACGATATCGTCATTCTTGATCCCCCCTATGCGCTTAAGATGTACGCTCCTGCGCTCAGAGCACTACTCAAGGCAGATATGCTCAAAGCCACCACGCTCATAATCTGCGAAAGCGGAGAAGAGCAGGTCTTTGATGGAGACAACGAGCTTGCAGAGCTCTTCAATATTGAAAAGCAAACACGCTACAGCAAGACCTTCATAACCGTCTTTAAGCCCAATTTTTAATTTTCAGAAAGGACCGCCAATATGCAGGAAAGGATCGCTGTCGTTCCGGGAAGCTTTGATCCGATAACTAACGGACATCTTTATATAATCAAAAAAGCCGCCGAGCTTTACGATAAGGTTTACGTGGCGGTAATGATAAACGATAAAAAGAAATATATGTTCACGCTTGAAGAGAGAAAAATGATAGCCGAGAGCGCAGTAGAGGGAATTGACAGAGTAGAGGTCATATCCTCTTCAGGCTGGCTCTGGGAGCTTGCAAAGTCTCTTGGCGCGTGCGCCATAGTAAAGGGATATCGAAACGAAGAAGACCTCCGCTACGAGCAGGAGATGGCAGAATTCAACGAGGCGCGCTACCCCGAGGCAAAGACCGTTTTGCTCAAAGCAAACGACAGTCTTGCGGCGCTCAGTTCAACTCTTATCAGAGAAAAGATAAGAAAAAACGAAAGCCTTGACGCATATCTTCCCGAAACAGCTGTTAAAAGAATAAAAGAAATAACGCCGTAAGCTACGGCGTTATTTCTTTATTTAAAGAATTATGCAGATAAGTCCGTTACTGCCTTCGTTGACTATTCTTTCAAGCGTCTCGGAGAGCTTTGTACGCGATTCATCGGGGATATGCTCAAGCTTTGTATGAAGACCCTCGTTAACCAGCTCGTAAAGAGTTTTTCCGAACATATTTGAATTCCAAAGGCGAGATGGCTCTGACTCAAATTCCTTAAGCATAGACCGAACAAGCTCCTCAGACTGCTGCTCAGTTCCGACAATCGGGTTTATCTCGGTCTCAATGTTCGCTCTTATCATATGTATCGATTGAGCGGATGCTGAAAGTCTGACGCCATATCCTCCGTTCTGCTTGACTATCTCAGGCTCTTCAAGCTTTAACTCCTCGGCAGATGGCATAACTATGCCATACCCCTTGCTCTCAGCCATCTCGAGTGCTTCGGCAACCCTCTCATACTGACTCTTCATTGAAGCGAGGTCGCGCAAAAGACAGATAAGCTCGTTTTCAGAAGAAATGTCAAAGCCCGTAAGCTCGCTTATCACCGAGTAATAAAGCTCGTCGGCAAATTTAAGCGAAATGCTCGCGCCGCCGTTGCCGAGATTTATCTCATCTACCGAATAATTCTTGATATATTCGTTCTCATCTAAAGGAGATAGCGCCTTTCTGATATCACCTATCTTGCTTATTCTTGAAGCCACGTCGCCAATAGATGCCTTAAGCGACATTTTTATGGGGTGGACCGCATCAAGAGTGGATATCCAAGAGGGAACAGAAAATGCTATCTCGCTGACGGGAAATTCGTGAAGCACAAGCTCGAGAATACGAGAAATATCCTCAAAGTCAAGATCAAGACAGCTCACGAGCGCTACGGGTGCGCCGTACTTTTCTTCAAGCTCGTAGGCAAGCGCAACAGCCGCCTCTGAGGTAGGATCAGCCGAATTGAGAACTATCGCAAAGGGCTTGCCAATAGCCTTGAGCTCAGCGACAACTCTTTCCTCAGCGGGAATATAGCTCTCGCGAGAGATCTCTCCGATAGTTCCGTCGGTGGTTATCATCATACCGATAGTAGAGTGATCCTTAATTACCTTTTCGGTTCCGTACTCCGCCGCCTGAACGAAGGGCATAGGCTCCTCCTGCCATGGCGTATTGACCATTCTTTCCTGACCGCCCTCAAGTGTACCAAGGGCCTCGGAAACTATAAATCCAACGCAGTCTATCATCTTTACTCGCATGGATATGTTTCCGTCAATGAGTATGGTTACCGCCTCATCAGGAACGAACTTCGGCTCGGTAGTCATTACCGTCTTTCCTGCCGCTGACTGCGGCATCTCATCACGGGCGCGTTCCTTGGAATATCCGTCATCGATATTCGGAAGCACCACGTTCTGCATAAAACGCTTTATAAAGGTGGATTTTCCCGTTCTTACGGGACCAACGACGCCAATATAGATATCTCCGCCCGTTCTCTCCGAAATATCTTTATAAATAGAATGTTCCACAACAAAATCCTCCCGTTGTATTTTCATTAAAATATACGGGAGGATATATCGTTTTAGAACAATAATATTCAATTTTTCTCTTCGCCATCTTCACTTTCATTCTTGTCAAGCGGAGTGAAGTTATCGTGAGGAAGGCTCTTTTGAGATGAAAGGGGATTGTTCTCCATAGCCTCTTCCATACTGCGATTGCTGACGTGAGTGTATATCTGCGTAGTGTTAAGCTGCTCGTGTCCAAGAATATCCTTAAGCACTCTGACGTCAACGTTACCTGTCTGGTACATAAGAGTAGCCGCTGTATGACGAAGCTTATGTACGGAATAATGCTTTGATTCAAGTCCTGCCATTTCAAGATACTTATAAACCAACCATTGTACCGTTTTAACACTTATACGCTGTTCTCGGTTGCTCAAAAAGAGAGCGTGCGAGGTAGTGGCAATATGCTTCTCACTCATTCTCTCGGTATAATAATCGGCAAGCGCCTCGCGGCAGGCGGAATTGAGATATACGATCCTTTGCTTATTGCCTTTTCCCGTAACGGTAAGCGAGCGGAAATGTCGGTCAACGTCGTTTATATCTATACCTACAAGCTCGGACACACGCATTCCGCAGTTGAGAAAGAGGGTTATAATAGCATAGTCTCGCACTCTTGACTTTGATTCACGGTCGCCTCTGACTGCGTCAAGAAGCATCAGGCTTTCCTCCATAGACAAAAACTTCGGCAGAGCCTGCTTTTGCTTAGGAGACTCAATATTGATAGCCGGATTCTCGTCTATCATCATACGTTTGGTGTGTAAATACTTAAAAAAGCCTTTAATGGAAGAGAGCTTGCGCGCCTTTGCCGCCGCCATATTTTCACGGTCGCTGTCGGCGTATAGCAAGAACTCGTATATATCCTCGGTAGTAATATTTTTGATATAGTCAAGATCTATACCGCTTATGTCAATATTGAGAAACTCCTCTGAATGTACGTCGATATCAAGCTCTTTCGCCCTGAGATAACGAAAGAAGGTACGAAGATCGAGAAGATACTCGGAAATAGTTTTTTCAGACGCATTCTGCATTACGGCTTTATATGAAGCAAACTCCCTCACAAGAGAGGGAAGAGTCTTCAGGGGAACGGCGTAACCCATAAAACCTCCGTTTAAAGTTAAAAGATTTGTTAACAAGATAAAGATTTATTGGACAAAATGTAAACTTTCATAAATTGATATTGCAAAATGGAGCAACTTCAATTATAATTTTAGTGAAAGCTTTAATTTTGAAAAACAATACTTGACCTTGGGGGAAAAATGAAAAATTTTTTTCATGAATATTCATACAACATTGTAAAGATGTTTGTTAACCAGTTCGCGATATCAATATTTGGCTTTTCGCTTACCATTGCTACGACGTCTGCTCATGCAGGATCGGCAGGATTTGACCTTCTTACCTTTATTGTAAGTATTTTTGCGGTCGTTTTCTATCTCTTCCTTATTTACACTCTTGCGTGGGAGATAGGCTCTAAGGATAAGATCTCGGTTGACGTAGGCAAAAAGCCTTACCGTCCTCACCTCGGTATCCTGCTTTCGCTGGTAGCAAATATCCCTAATCTGCTTTTGGCGCTTTTATATGCTATCGCGACCTTGGCAAACTCATCAAATATGACGTTTGTGGTACGCCTTATAGCAACCTTGCTTCAGGGAATGTATTTCGGTATAATAACCTCTGTAAGCCTCCCTATAAGCGGAGAGTACGTTCAGCTCAACAGCCTCTGGCCGACATTCTTCATGATGGTCATTCCCGCAATGCTCACAAGCTGGCTTGCGTACTTCCTCGGACTTAAAAATTTCCGTTTCTTCTCATTCATCGGCAACAAGAAAGCACCTATTGACCAATCCAAGATAAAGAAATAATAATTCTCGCCTCGGAGCAAAAGCTCCGAGGCTTTTTTTTACGAAAATCTTTTAAATCTGAGTGTTCCGACCTTTTTGTGCCTCGAGCGCTTCGCATCTATATAAAGATAAACTATAAGCAGCGGAACAAATATGATCAAGGCAAGTATAAAAATTCTTCCCACAAGGAAATTGCGCATAGCAGAAAGTGCGTACAGAATAAGATTAGGCTCTACGTCCGCTCCCGCCACCAGAGCACCGCGACCTACGAGAAGATCTCCGTAATAAACGTCAACACCGCCAAGAACACTTCCTTTAGACTGCGGAGCGTCAAGCTCGTCCGAATGCAAATAAGTAACGTAGCGAAGGTCTTTTTTCACATCCACATCAACGTCAACAAAAACATACATATCCTCTTGAAGCACGCATGAAAGAAGCGATTGTTTGCCATCAGAGACCGAAAGTGATACAGGAACTTGCAAAAGCTCCTCGCCACCATTCAGCGCCTTTACGTAGGCATATTCGTCAAAGACGTGATCAAGAAGGCGGTTAGCGGTATAATAAGAATATATATGATTACCGTCCGCACTCGCTCCCATAATAAGACATAGATATTTTTCTCCGTCCTTCTCAGCATATGTAGCAAGCACGTATCCGCCCTTGTCAGTGCTTCCGGAGATAATGCCCTTGGCATATTTATTTGTATATCCTGCGGCGCTGAATCTGTTAGCAAGAGCGTTTCTGCTGTTGACGGTAACCGTCTGCTCTCCCTTAGGAGTAAAGTCAAAATAGGACGCCGAGGAAGCGGCCATATACGTATCATTTTTCGCCGCCTTGTGAACTAGTAGGGCAGTATCTGAAAGAGTGGTATATGCTCCGTCAGCATCATGTCCCGTAGGATTCTTGTAATTAGTATTCAACATATACAGATGCTTTGCAAAAAAGTTCATCTCTTTTACGAATGCAGACACACTGCCCGAGCAGGCTACAGCCAGAGCGGTTGCGGCATCGTTATTTCCGCCGCAAACCGTTCCGTAAAGAAGGTCTCTTATAGTAACCTCCATGCCCACCCGTAAATTCATAGAGGTGCCCGTATGTCCGCGAAGCATATCCTCGGTTATCTTCACGCTCTCATTAAGTCTATGTGAATATAGCTCGCAAACGACAAGACCGGTCATTATCTTCGCACTCGAGGCAGGAGCAATTTTCTTGTCCGGATCGGTGCAGAGAAGGACCCTATCCGCATCATAGCTGTAAAGATACACCGCGCCTGCGGCGGAATCTATATCAAAATCAAGCTCGTCGGTCTCCTCAAAAGCACCGACACTCACCGTTGTGCAGGATACGAAAGCGACAAGCGCACCTAGCAAGCAAAGAGCCTTAAGAATTCTTAACTTCATTTTGCTTGTCAAATCTGTTTTCAAGATAATAATCTATTATTAAATTTAAGAGATCGTCTCTGTCAACCTGCTGTATAGCGCCTCGAGCGTTGTTCCAGTCAGGCATATAGACGGGATCCTCAGAAAGAATATATCCCGCGATCTGTGTGGTAGGATTGTATCCCTTTTCGCGAAGAGATGCGTAAACGCTCTCTATAAGAGTCTCAAGTTCTGCCTTAGTCAAGGGCTTTTTATTGTTCATATAATAAATCTCCTTAGCTGTTCAAGCATTTTAGGAAGGGAAGCTTTTAGTTTTATTAAAGATGCGAAGCAAGCAAAATATCTGAATACCTATACTCCATAATTCCGCATAATTCTTCAAATATAAGTATAACATCACACAAGAATTTATTCAATATATTTTTGTTAATTTTTTAAAATAATTTTCCCTACGCTACTTGATTTTTATAGAGTTATGGTGTATAATACTAACGGAATAAATTATTAAGGAGATTAATAGAATGTTAGTTTCAGCAAAAGAAATGCTTACCAAAGCAAAAGCAGGCAAATATGCCGTAGGTCAGTTCAATATCAATAACCTTGAGTGGACTAAGGCTATCCTTCAGACCGCTCAGGAGCTTAACTCTCCCGTTATCCTCGGCGTTTCCGAGGGCGCAGGAAAGTATATGTGCGGATATAAGACTGTCGTAGGTATGGTTAACGGTATGATCGACGAGCTCGGAATCACAGTTCCCGTTGCTCTCCACCTTGACCACGGCTCTTACGAGGGCTGCTACAAGTGCATCGAGGCAGGCTTCTCCTCCGTAATGTTCGACGGTTCTCACTATCCGATAGCAGAGAACGTTGCAAAGACCACCGAGCTCGTTAAGGTATGCGCAGAGAAGGGTCTCTCTCTCGAGGCTGAGGTTGGCGCTATCGGCGGCGAAGAGGACGGCGTTGTAGGTAGCGGTGAGTGTGCTGATCCCGCAGAGTGCAAGATGATCGCTGATCTCGGCGTTACTATGCTTGCAGCAGGTATCGGTAACATACACGGCAAGTATCCCGCAAACTGGAAGGGTCTTTCCTTTGAGACTCTTGACGCAGTTCAGCAGCAGACAGGCGATATGCCTCTCGTTCTCCACGGCGGTACAGGTATCCCCGAGGATATGATCAAGAAGGCTATCTCTCTTGGCGTTGCAAAGATCAACGTTAACACCGAGTGCCAGCTCGCATTCGCGGCTGCTACAAGAGGCTACGTTGAGGCAGGCAAGGACCTTCAGGGTAAGGGCTTTGACCCCAGAAAGCTTCTCGCTCCCGGCGTTGAGGCTATCAAGGCTACCGTTAAGGAAAAGATGGAGCTCTTCGGCTCTGTTAACAAGGCTTGAGCTTAGAATAATTAAAACAAGGGTTGCGGCTTATGCGGCAACCTTTGTTAATAGGAAAGATTTCATTATTCAATTTATTATTCAGAGGTGATTTTGGTGACAAAAATAGATATTATTTCAGGATTTCTCGGTGCAGGCAAGACTACGCTTATAAACCGTCTGATCCACGAGGCGTATAAGGGCGAGAAGATAGTTCTTATCGAAAACGAATTCGGTGAGATCGGTATTGACGGCGGATTTCTCAAGGATGCGGGAATTGAAATATCCGAAATGAATTCGGGTTGCATCTGTTGCTCGCTCGTAGGCGATTTCAGCGAGGCACTCAAGAAGGTAGTAGATGAATACGCTCCTGACAGAATCCTTATCGAGCCCTCGGGCGTAGGTAAGCTCTCTGACGTTACTAAAGCAGTTCTTCAAGCAGAGATAGAGGGCGCTGAGCTTAACAGCTCTGTTGCGGTCGTTGACGTCAACAAGTGCAAAATGTATATGAAGAACTTCGGTGAGTTCTTCGGAGATCAGATAGCAAATGCAGGCTGTGTACTTTTCAGCCACACAGATAAGACCACAGACGCAAAGCTTTCCGAGGCGCTTGCCCTCGTGAGAGAAAAGAACGCGAGTGCGGTCATCATCACAACTCCTGCGGACAAGCTTGAGATAGGCTCTCTCGTAGCCGCTCTTGAAAAGAGATCTACTCTTGAACAGCACATCAAGGAGCTTATGGACGAGGATGCGTGTCCCGTTTGTGGCCATCATCACCATGAGCACGAGCATCACCATCATCACGATGATGACTGCGACTGCGGATGCCACGATCACGATCATCATGAGCATCATCACCACGAGCACGAGCACGGTCATCACCACCATCATCATGCCGACGACGTATTCACAAGCTGGGGCAGAGAAACAGTCAAGAAGTTCAGCAAGGATGAGATATCTGACATTCTCGCAGCCCTTGAGGATAGCGAGAAATACGGTATGATACTTCGCGCTAAGGGTATGGTTGAGTGTAAGTGCGGCAAGTGGATATACTTCGATTACGTGCCGGGCGAGGCTGACGTACGAGAGGGAAGTCCCGAGCCTATCGGTAAGCTCTGCGTTATCGGTTCTAAAATCAATGAGGAAGCCATTGCGGCTTTGTTTGGAGTATAAAAATGAAAATTCCCGTATATCTGTTCACAGGATTTCTTGAGGGCGGCAAGACCTCTATAATTCAGGAATCGCTCGCCGATCAGAATTTCAACAGCGGTGAGAAGACTCTCGTCCTGCTTTGTGAGGAGGGAATCGAGGAGCTTGACACTTCTAAGTTCTGGGGCAAAAACGTAACTATCGAGACTATTGACTCTGAGGATATGATAACAGAGGAAAATCTGCTTTCTTATACCAAGGGCAAGAAGATCGACAGAATTATAATAGAATACAACGGAATGTGGCTCTTGCAGACGCTTTACGATAATTTCCCTGAGAATTGGGGAATTTATCAGAGCATGATGTTTGCCGATGCAAACACCTTTATCTCCTACAACAGCAATATGCGTCAGCTCGTTTACGATAAGGTCAAGGACGCCGAAATGCTTGTGCTCAACCGCGCAAATGAGGGCACTGACAAGGAAGAGATACACAAGATAGTCCGCGGCATCTCGCGTATGACTGCCATCGTATATGACTATCCCGACGGACACGTTGAATACGACGAGATCGAGGATCCTCTGCCTTTTGATCTTAATGCCGAACTTATCGACATCGCAGACGAGGATTACGCGCTCTGGTACAGAGATATGTCCGAGGAGCTTCCCAAGTATAACGGCAAAAAGGTAAAATTCAAGGGAATTATCGCAAACGATCCGCGCCTTCCTAAGAATTCTACCATCATCGGCAGACACGTTATGACCTGCTGTGTTGACGACATTCAGTACAGCGGCATGATATGCATATTCAAGGATGAAAACAAGCTCAAGACTCGCGATTGGGTAACCGTGAAGGGAACACTCAAGATAGAGCCGCACAAGCTCTATCGCAATCAGGGTCCCGTGCTTTACGTTGAATCCACCGAATTTGCAGTACCGCCCAAGCAAGAGGTAGCCACATTTTATTGATAACGAGGTGAAATTATGATAGGGACCTGTGTCAAATGCGGAAATCACAAATGGGATAAGATAGTCAAGGACGGCAAGGTCATCTGCCCCGAATGTAACCACTCCTGGAGCTATATAGCAAAGCCGCTATTTATTCTCAGCGGATGCAGCGGTGTCGGCAAGACCACGACGGCAATAGAGATAATGCAAAAGCAGACAGACGTAGTAGTTCTTGACGCTGATATTTTCTGCGGAGTTCAAAACGCTACTACGGAAGAGGATTACAGAAGAAGAGTAGATACGCTTGAAAGCCTTTCACGTAACATTTCTCAAAGCGGCAAGCCTGTTCTTTGGACAATGGCGGGCAATCTTGATATGATCCCTACGTCTTATAATACCCGTTTCTTCAGCGGCATCCACACTCTCGTTCTGACCGTAGATGAAAAGGATCTCAGACACAGAATGTCGGTCGGCAGAGGCATTACGGATAGCGGTTGGATAGAAGGATCGGTCGGATATAACGAGTATCTGCGCACCCACAAAAGCCTCGGCTCGCTGGAGTATGAGACGCTCGACATAACTGACAAAACGCCCGCAGAAGCAGCAAACGCCGTCATAGAATGGTTTAAAAAGTATCTTTAAGCTCAAAAGTAAATAACAGAGCAATAAACCGCCGAGAGCAACCAAACGGTTACTCTCGGCGGTTTTTCACATTATCAAATTCTCAAAAACGTTCCAAGCATTTTTCTTTCATCGTTATCTTCATAGGAAATGTAACCTTGACGTAGAGCTTCCTCTAAAATTGCGCCTCGAAGGTTAAAAACATTCGCACATGCGTGATCGATCTGATATTCATCATCCTTCAAAAATGCAGGGATTTCTTTATGAATTTGTTCCCTACAGAACAGATAATGGCGCATAGCGATATTTACAGCATCGCGACGCAGATTTTCTAATGCTTCAAGATCTTTTGGCGGCATAACTTTATTTTTGCTTTTGAACATTACCAAGAACGTGGGAATGTATGATTCACCATCTTTTTTGATATATCCATGTTTTTCAAGATAGGCAATAATCGATTGGTCCAATTTGTCAGTTTCGCCTTTTGCGATTGCAACAAGAGCTTGTGCATAAGAGTACGGCATTGACATAGGCGTTTTATCTGAGATTCTTTGATATTGGAACTTGAATTGCTGAAATCCTATTTCCGTAAGATTCCCTTCAGCAGGTGAAGTCGCACAACCATGTAACCCGACAAAAGCAGGTTCGTCACCTTGATAACTTTCCATGCCAAGAAGATCCCACTCTCCTCCATTTGGACGGATCGTATGCCCCCATTTTCCTAAATTCACTATTGGAAACCCTTTTCTTGTTGCGTTAAAAGCGTCTAAGGTATCAAAATTGATAACATCTGTTTGATACATAAGTAATGCCCATTTCATATCCTCAAACGGTTGATAACCTTCATGCCATTCGGGGCAATTCTCATTTTTCCAATTAATCTCATATTCCATTGCAGATATAACTGCTCGCGTAAGCTCGGGCGTAATTGCTCGCAAATGAACATTTATTTTTTCTTGCGCATCTGCACTAACAATAAAGAAATTGGTTTCGTATTTGTTTCCGTTCTTTTTCATCAATGTAGCATCAACAAGTCCGCGAAGTTCTTCTTCCATATACGGCAGCGCCACACCAACTTCCATTGCCAATTCTTCTGCAGTAGAGGGAGTTCTGTATGCTGCAAGTAAAATATTTTTGCACAGCATTCGTGAAATATAATTCCAGGGCTCGCCGTACGTACCAAACAGTCCGTTACAGATAAAATCGATTTCTTCGGGATTATAACTAAGTTTTCCAAATTCTCTTGCCATATTCATACCTTCTTTCAATATGATTCTTGCACGGTGAAGTCTTTGCTGAACCGCGCTTATCGAAATAGAAAGCGACAATGCTATATCACGAACACTCTTGTTTTCTATGTAATAGGCAACGACGATATTACGATAATCGCTTTTGATGAACGCCAACTCTCGCCGAAGCAGAGTCATTTGCTCTGTATGTATAA
>CALCTA010000133.1 GCA_937893945.1 uncultured Clostridia bacterium
AACACACTTCTATTTATTTGTAAATAGTTTTTTCAAAAAAATTAAAAATCTTTTTCCGGAAGCTTCTTGAAGGGGATATCATTTGAAATCAGGGGTAAAATCCGAGCTTGCCGAGGATCTGCTCTGAAAGAAACCGTCAAATCCAAGCCTCTCCGCCTCTTTACATACTGAGCTGTATTCAAATGAGGTAACCTTGCGGTGAAGCTCGGGGTAGGGAGTGTCAAGCGCAAAGTCGGGCGTGTATTGGCTCATAAGGCTGAGTAGCAGATCGTCCGTGCCAAAGGTAGAGGCGATATGCTTAAGCACGCTGATGCTGTCTTTGCGGTGCGAGGGAAGCACGAGGTGGCGCACGACGACACCGCTCTCAAGAAGCTCACCGCTATCTGAGTAGCGGTATTTTCCTCTTTGCGAAAGCATCTCGGAAAGTGCCGCCGTTGCTACCTCTCTGTAGTCTGAAGCGGATGAATAGAGGGCGGAAAGCTCGTTTGAAAAATACTTGAAATCAGGTAAATATATATCAACAAGACCGTCGAGGCGGCGAAGCGTTTCCACTCTCTCATATCCCGAGGTGTTATATACCACGGGAACGCGAAGATCTCCGCTCGCCTTGAGACGCTCGAGTATCGGAGCTAAGCGGTGAACGAAATGAGTTGGGGTTACGAGGTTGAGATTATGTACACCGCTCTCAAGAAGCGCGACTATCCGTGAGTAAAGCTCACCGTCCGACAGAAGCTCTCCGTTGTTTTTTGAACGGCTGATATCCTTGTTCTGACAGAAAACGCAACCGAGCGAGCAACCGCAGAAGAATACCGTTCCCGAGCCGCGAGAGGCGCTTATGGGCGGCTCCTCAAAGAAGTGAGGTGCTATCCTTGCTACCCTTATCCCGTCCTGCTGTCCGCAATAGCCTGCGGCGCTCTCTCGGTCTGTATTACATTGTCTCGGACACAGCGTGCAAAGCGCCATAGCGCACCTCCCATGAGTTTCTTTAAAGATATTTTAACAGATTTTCGCGCTTTAGGCAGACTTTTTCTTAAAGTTTACAAAAAGTTCACTAAGATAGTGTGCCTAAGGTATCGTTTTATGGTAAAATATTTCTTGTACCCTTGAAATTCTTGAAAGAGAGCTTTGGTTATGGATAATAATAAAAGTAAGATAAATAGCAGCGAATGCGCGGAGATACTCTGCGTGGGAACTGAGCTTTTGCTCGGAGATATAGTTAACACAAACGCGGCTTTTCTCTCGCGAGAGCTTGCCGCGCTTGGCTTTGGTGTGTATCACCATAGCGTAGTCGGAGATAATCCCGAAAGGCTGAAGAAAGCCCTTGAGCTTGCGCTTGGCAGGGCAGATCTCGTTGTGATGAGCGGTGGACTTGGACCTACCAAGGACGATCTCACCAAAGAGACGGTAGCGGCTTATTTCGGACTTCCTATGGAGCTTCACGGCGAGTCGCTTACGGCTATACGCGAGTATTTTGCGCGCACGGGCAGAGCTATGAGCGCAAACAATGAAAAGCAGGCGTATATGCCTAAGGACGCGAGAGTTTTTCAGAATCGCTACGGAACTGCTCCCGCCCTTGCGATAGCTAAGGACGGTAAAACGGTAATTATGCTCCCCGGACCGCCCGTAGAGCTTATTCCTCTGTTCTTTGAGGAGGTAGCGCCCTATCTTCAGGAAAGAAGCGGACACGCGATAGTCAGCAGAAACGTAAATATCTTCGGTATGGGTGAGTCGGCAGTGGCAGAAAAGCTTGACGCTCTGCTTTGCGAGTCGCAGAATCCGACAGTCGCTCCCTACTGCAAAGAGGGCGAGGTCAGATTGCGTGTTACCGCGCGCGCTGACAGTAAGACCGAGGCAGAGCGCATGTGCGACGAGTTTGTAGGAAAGATACTTGAGAGCGAGGTCGGTGGCTTTGTTTACGGAATTGACGCTGAGAGCATGGAGCAGGTGCTTCTCGATAAGCTTCACGAGAAGAAGCTCACGCTTTCCGCAGCAGAGTCCTGCACGGGAGGACTTATCGCTAAGAGAATAACAGATATCCCGGGCTGCTCGGACGTCTTTTTCGGCGGATGTGTTACTTATACCAACGAGGTAAAAGAAAAGCTGCTCGGCGTAAAGCACGAAACTCTTGAAAAATACGGTGCGGTGTCCTCGCAAACGGCAATGGAGATGGCACGCGGCGTTCGTATCGCGACGGGAAGTGATATAGGACTTTCGGCAACAGGAATAGCAGGCCCTGGCGGTGGCACGGACGAGACACCCGTGGGAACGGTGTTCCTCGGCATATCCACCCCCGACGGAGAGGACTTCCGTCGCCTGTCTCTCTCGGGTAGAAGGAGCCGAGATTTTATCCGTATAGTCAGCGCAACCAACGCTTACGATATGGCGCTCAAGTGGATCTTAGCGAAAAAATAGGCAAAAAAGCAAATTTTTTAACTTTTTTTAAAGTTTTTTTCATATTACTATTGATTTTTTTGTGAATGTGTATTACAATAACTTAGTATGATCACACATTGATAGTTTATTAACGAGCCGTAGGGCTCTTTCGGAAAGGTAAAAAATAAGATATGGAAAAGATAAAGAAGATAGGCGTGCTTACCTCGGGCGGAGATGCTCCCGGAATGAACGCCGCTATCAGAGCAATAACAGATAAGGCGCTTGAGCAGGGAATAGAGGTAGTTGGAATTATTGGCGGCTACAGAGGTCTTATAGACAATAAGATCATCCCCCTTACATCCGAGTTCGTGAATTCTATCGTAGGTCTTGGCGGCACAAAGCTTTATTCCGACCGCTGCAACGAGTTCAAGACAGAAGAGGGTATGCAGAAGGCTATAGACACCTGCAAGAAGAATAATATTGACGCTATCATCGCAATAGGTGGCGACGGTACATTCAGAGGCGCTACCGACCTGTCTCTTCGTGGCATCCCCGCTATCGGAGTTACGGGTACTATAGATAACGATATCACCGCAACAGACTACACCGTTGGCTTTGATACCGCGATGAACACAGTGCTTGGCGCACTTGAGAGATTTGCGGATACCTGCGAGTCGCACGCTCGCTGCAACGTCGTTGAGGTAATGGGCAGAGACTGCGGACAGATCGCGCTTATGACTGCTATCGCTTCGGGCGCTATCGCAGTTGCTATCCCCGAGGTCGATTTCGACGAGGAGGCGGCTCTTGCGAGAATCAAGGCGGCACGTGAGGCAGGCAAGAGAGGAATGATAGTTGTTGTCAGCGAGGGCGTGTTCTACGATGAGGGCAACGGAATCAAGGTTCCTTACGGCGAGTACTTCAGAAGCAAGTGCGAGGCTGAGACCGGCGTTGAGACTAAGTTCGCGCGCCTTGCTCATATGGTAAGAGGCGGACATCCCACCCTCCGCGACAGACTTACCGCTTCCAGAATGGGCGTTAAGGCTGTAGAGCTTATACTCGAGGGCAAGAGCAACCTCGTAGTTATCGAGGAGGACGGCAAGTACGTTCCTATGGATATCGTATTCGCGCTCACCACCGACCGTATGTATAAGAAGAAGCTTAAAGAGGGCGACCTTGATAAGTACTCGGCAGAGGAGATCGCCGAGATGGAGGCTATCTGCCAGAAGCGCCGCGACGAGATCGAGGAGCTTTACAAGATAGCAAACGATATAGCTATATAACTATTGAAAAAAGGACAGCGCACGCGCTGTCCTTTTTTAGTTTAGATCTGCGGCTTTTTTGCAACTTTTTTCAATCTGTCAACAAGTACTTCATAACGAGCATCGGAACGCAAAATGGCAACTTCATTATTAATTTCCAACCATTCAAGCAGAGATTGCGAACGATTGCCGTCTGCCTCCATGATCCAGCCGCCACTTGAATATCCGCGAAGAATGGGCGAGGTGTGCGGCGCATCAAAATCATAGGTGTCCATATGAATAGCAAAGTCCGCACTTTTCTCCAGCCACTTCCACGCTTCTTCGTAGTTCTGCTTTCTCAGATATGCGGTGCACAGAAGACTACAGGCACTTTCGCCAAGTTGGGCCTTGTATTGATAATCACCGTCAGGGAAAAGCAAATCAAGAAAACCTACTTCGGTTTTCCATAAATGAATACTGTCTTCAAGCGAATAAATAAACTCTCCATTATCGTGCCTTTGAACAGCTGCACTTTCAATCATTTCGGCAGTACGGTAAAGCAAAAATGATAAATAGCCTTGAAACTCTTCGAAGTCCGCGTCACCCTTCCAATGATACCTCATAAAGTCTTCGTACGAAAAATCCGCGCGCGGCAGCTCCTTTGCAAGCTTTAGCATTTCCTCTCTTTTACCTGCATATCCGTAGGCGGTTCCAAGAGTATCTATCGCTTCATATCGTGTAGTACTGTCGGTGCATTCCGCAAGGATCCGATTGCAAAGATCAAACACCTCGTCGTATTCCTTGATGCCTTTTCGAGAATATTCACACACCAACGAGTAGGCAAGGCTTTGCATGATCTTATAATCGCGTGGGAACTTTTTGTTTGCTTCGCGGAGAAGTACGGTGCGTTCAGCACCCTTTCCTTGATATCCCAATTCAGCCGCATCGCTCAAATATTTCTTTATTTCTTCACTATTCTTCTCGATATCGATTCCGAGCAGAACGTCGGATGAAACGTCAAAGATATGGCAGAGGGCGGGGAGCTGAGAAATATCGGGAGAGGTCCTGTCGCACTCCCATTGCGAGACCGCACGCGAGGTAATTCCAAGATACTCGGCAAGCTGTTCTTGCGTAATATCCTTCTCGCGACGCAGACGTTTTATGGTTGAACCAATAGACATAAATTTGTCCTCCAAAAAGTATTCAAAAGCGCTTTTGTGATTTTATTATATCAAATCGTAAGAATATTACCACGAAGCGTTTGTTGAGATAAAGTATAGTTTGGCTTTGATTTCCAAAGGTATTATAGCATATACGCCGCGAATTTTCAATAAAATATGCGTTTTTAGGTGTAGAAATATAATTATATCGGCAGGGGAGGGGGGCCCATACCGACAAATTGGAGAAAAAACAAAAGGGAGGCGAAACGCCTCCCGTACAGGTGTTGTTTTATATATCTCTGTCAGAGCGTGCATATAAGCCGCTCTATTGCGGTGTAGCCCTGCATTGAGAGCTTGAGAGATAGGTCTGCCTCGGAACAGAGAAGCAACGCGCGCTTGAGCTTCTCGGACGGCTTTGATGCCGCCGCGGAGGCATAGATGCGCGTTTTGTAGTCATTCATTTTTAGGGTTGCCGCTATCTCGGGCGTGGGCATTCCTTGCTCTTGAAGCGCCTTGACAGACACGAGGTCGCATATCACGCGGGATACCTCACCGAGAATTATTACCGGCTCAACGCGTTGGAACTTCATAAAATTGAGCGCGTCGATAGCATCCGAATATCTTCCGTCGAGTATCGCGTTAGCGAGAGCATAGGCGTCAGAATCCACCACCGATATCGAAACGCTTCTCACGTCGTCTGCGCTTACGGTATTTCTTCCGTGCGAAAGAACGTAGTAGGAGAGCTTTTTGGTCTCCTCGGCAAGCGTGAACATTGATTTTCCGCAACGGTCTATAAGAAGCGAGCAGACCTCTGGAGTTGCGCCTACACCGTGGTGAGAAAAATGCTTTCCTACCCACGCGACGAGTCGCGCTCCCGTAACAGCTTCAAATCTCACGGGCGTGAGATATTTTGAAAGCTCGGTAAGAACTGCCGAGGGGCGCTTTGGAAGATTGCCCTCGTCTATAAGTCCGTCAGGGACGGATATTATAAGAATGTTGTAATCGTAATCCTCAAGAGTGCCGAGAACGTCGTAAAGCTCGTCAAGCTCGCTCTGCTTCATAGCGGAGATGGCAAGTCCGTTGATAGTGATTATCTTCTTATCCGCCATCATCGGAGGGGGCATAAGCGCGTTCAGGAGAGCCCCCGGCGTGTAGTCGATAGGAGCGATGGATACGTCGTTGAATACGGCAAAGGTCTCGTCCGAAACAATAGTCTCGCGTGCTGAGCGAAGCGAAAAGCTTTTGAGATAATCCTCCTCACCAAAAAAGAGATAGCCGCCGCTAAGTCCGGTTTTTAACTGTTTTCTGAAAACGTCCTCTTTTATGATATCCATACCGTACCTCCTTTCGTACTCTATATATTCATTTTATCACAAAATCGCAATATTCGCAATAATATTTTATCAAAAAGGTAAAATAAAAAGAAAAGAATAAAAAAATTTAAAAAATCTCTTGACAAATAGATGAAAATGTGGTTAAATATAAGATGTCATTGTGTAAAAGCGTTATTTTGGCTGTATAGCAACACGCTTCCGGAAAAAGTTCCGGATATCTCACAATCCGGAATAAAGACAAATTTAAGGAGGTGCAAGTAAATGCTCAGAACTTATCAACCCAAAAAGCGTCAGAGAAAGAAAGAGCACGGCTTCAGAAAGAGAATGGCAACTGCTGACGGCAGAAACGTACTTAAGAGAAGACGCGCTAAAGGCAGAAAAAGATTGACCTATTAATTTGGTCGGACGATCGTTCGATAGCCTGACACATAAAAACCGCCGGTGTCCTCAAAAGCAGACCTCTGTTTTTTGCGCGCATCGGGGTTTTTGGTATTTAGGCTAAAAAGAGAAGCAGGCGGGAAGGCTCGATGAAGAATTTAGCTATCAAGGAAAATCACCTTTACAATAAGGCGTACAGAAAAGGGAAGAGCTACGTTGGCAGGCTCGTCGCGGTCTATGTGCTGCGCGATCTTGCGTCGGCAAAGCTTGCTCGGGCAAATCCCACTCACGAGTACGTCAACAGAGTCGGACTTTCGGTGTCAAAAAAGCTTGGCGGAGCAGTCGCGCGAAATCGCGCGAAAAGAATAATCCGCGCGGCATACGACACCTGCAAGCCCCGTCTCAAGAGGGGATTCCTTATAGTTATCAGCGCTCGCGGCGCGTCGGTCGGCAAGAAGAGCACCGATGTGGCAAGAGAGCTTGAGCTCGCCTTTAGTTCTCTCGATATGTTTCTTCCCGATGACAGAACGAACTGAGATCTTTTCACTAAAACGAACACGAAATTGCAGAAAAACGGTAAACTAATATGAAGCATGTTTGCGTTTGGCTGATTCGCTTTTATCAAAAATTTTTGTCGCCCTTAAAACGAAATCCTTCGTGTAGGTTCAC
Source organism: uncultured Clostridia bacterium (assembly GCA_937893945.1). Lineage (GTDB taxonomy): Bacteria > Bacillota > Clostridia > Oscillospirales > CAG-272 > HGM12713. The sequence goes on from CALCTA010000133.1 coordinate 7,153, forward strand.
GCCTACATGCTCTGCCTACGCCGCTGAGGCGTTTATGAAACGTGGCTTTTTCGTTGGCGCTTGGCTCTCAATATGGCGCATTTTGCGCTGTAATCCCTACTCGGCGGGCGGATACGATCCCGTTCCCGAGAGAAAAAGAGCGCCCAAGCGGATACCGAAATATCAAAAGGATAAAGGGAACGAAAATACAGACGACACACAAAAGAACAATGACAACTCTGTAAAAATCAGAGAGGAGAAAAATTAGGTAATGGATTTTATTACTATCCCGATAGGCTATATACTGAAGTTCTTCAGTAATATCTGCGGAAACAGCTACATTCTCGCGATATTGCTCTTCGCTATTCTCACAGAGCTGATAATGGCGCTTGTATTCGGTATAAGACAGCAGAAAAATTCTATCAAGCAGGCTCGTCTGCGCCCCAAGGAAGCGGCTATCCGTAAGAAGTACGCGGGCAGAGACGACAAACCCACACAGCAGAAAATGACTCAGGAGATACAGGAGCTGTATCAGAAGGAGGGCTACAACCCCATGGGCGGATGCCTCCCTCTGCTTATCCAGTTCCCGATCCTGATAGCGCTCTATAATATCGTTATAGACCCCCTTAAGTATATCTGCGGACTCAGTCAGGACGCTATCGCGCAGGTGGCGAACATCATCGGCATGGACACCTCAAGAGGAACTATGGCAATGCTCGGCCCGATCGAAAAGATGGGATACGAGGCATTCCAGAACGTAGAGGGCTTTACTCCCGAGGTGTTTGAGAATATGCCTAACCTCACCGTTTTCGGCATCCTCGACCTTTCGGTAATGCCGAGTGAGTGCATGAACCTCGAGGCTATCAAGACGGTTTCGGGATGGCTCGTGCTTCTCGTTCCCGTGCTTACCTTCCTTTCTTACTTCTTCAGCATGAAGCTGACAAGAAAGTTCTCTTACCAGCCCGTTACCGACACCCAGCAGTCGCAGATGGGATGCTCCAACAAGATGATGGACATCACAATGCCTCTCTTCAGCGTATTTATCTCCTTCGGCGTTCCCGCGGCTCTCGGTATCTACTGGATATTCAAGAGCTTGCTCGGTATCGTAAAGCAGATAATCCTTTATTACGCAATTCCTCTGCCTAAGTTCACAGAAGAGGACTACAAGGCGGCTGAAAAAGAGGTGTTTGCTCGCGCGGATAAGTCTGAGCGCGTTGAGAAGTCAGGAAGAGTCGTTCGCTCGTTGCACCATATAGACGACGAGGACTTTGAGGACACTCGCGAGGCGGCTCTCAAGCACAAGGAAGCACTTGCGGCTCAGGAAAAAGCAGATAAAGAAAAGAATGCACCCAAGAGATCAGGCCTTTTCTCTGGCGCAACCTTGAAGAAGGACGACAGAAAGGCAGAAGAAAAAGAAAATAACGACAATAATAATGACCCTCAGGACGAAAATAAGTCCGAGGACTGATAACGGAGAGAAAAAGTGAAAAAAGAGATAATTGTAAGCGCAAAGAGCGTTGAGGAAGCAGTTGCAAAGGCTGTTCTCGAGCTTGGCGCGCCTTCTGAGGATAAGATCGAGTACACCGTTCTTGAGGATGCTAAGAAGGGCTTCCTCGGTATCGGCGCATCCGACGCTAAGATCAGCGCTACCTACACCGTAGGCGGCGAGGAAAAGGCATTTGAGTTCGTAAAGAAGCTCCTTGAGGATATGAACATTGACGCCGAGGTCGCTATGACCGATGGCGAGGCAGGCGAGAAGAGAATCACCGTTAGCGGCGAGAGCGCAGCTATCCTTATCGGACACCACGGCGAGACTCTTGACTCTTTGCAGTATCTTGCAAGCCTTGCGGCTAACAAGAAGGTTGACGGCAAGAAGGAAGATTACGTAAGAATCACCGTTGACGTTGAAGGCTATCGCGCAAAGAGAGAGGAAACTCTCCGCGCACTCGCAAGAAGAATGGCTTCTAAGGTACAGAAGTACAAGAAGAGCGTTATGCTTGAGCCCATGAACCCCTATGAGAGAAGAATCATCCACTCTGAGATCCAGAACATCGCGGGAGTTTCCACAAACTCCATCGGCTCTGAGAACAACAGAAAGATAGTTATCTTCCTCGACGGCGACGCTGAGTAATAGTTAGAAAAATAAAAGGCTTACTGCAAAAGCAGTAAGCCTTTTTTGAATATGTTATCATCCTAAGTATTGACATTTTGGCAAAAAAGTGCTATAATCGGCATAAAGTACAGGGATACTTGGAGGAGAAAATGAAAAGAAAAAATAGCAAGGTGTTCCTTATATGTATTATTATGTTAGTGTGTTCGTTGCTTTTTAGTTCGTGTGATTTGGAAAGTCTCGATGTTCTGCTCGATGATACGGGCAATCTTACGGACGACACCGGAAAGCCTACCGAGAAGAAGACAGACAAGCCTACTGAGAAGCCCACGGATACTCCCACTGACGAACATATTCACGCGTTTGGAGAATGGGAGATAACAACAGCTCCCACATGCACCGTAGCAGGAGTTGAGGAAAGAGTCTGTGAGTGCGGTGAGAAGGAACGGCATGAATCTGATCCACTCGGACACGATATGGAGAATAACGTTTGTAAGAGATGTGGAACAAAAGCGGACGGAGAGCTTAAGTTTACCTCGAACGGCGACGGAACATGCTATGTTGCGGGCATTGGAACTTGTACCGAAACTGAAATAGTCATTCCTTCTGACTATAATGGAGAAACAGTAACAGGTATTGGAGATGAGGCATTCCGCAATTGCAAGAGAATTACCGGTATAACTATCCCTGATAGTATAACAAGTATTGGTTATATGGCGTTCTATTATTGTGTTAATCTTACAAGTATTACAGTAGGCGAAAATAATTCCTATTACAAATCTATAGATGGAAATTTGTACACAAAGGATGGCGATGTGTTGATTCAATACGCTATTGGAAAAACTGCCACTTCTTTCGTAGTCCCCGACAGCGTTACGAGCATTGGCGACGGTGCGTTCGCATATTACACGTGTCTTTTGCGTATAACTATTCCAGAGGGTGTGAAGAACATTGGTAATTCTGCGTTCAAGAATTGCACACGCCTTGCCAGTATAACTATCCCAGATGGTGTAACGAATATTGGTGATTCTGCGTTCGAGGGTTGCACACATCTTACAAGCGTAACCATCCCCGATAGCGTAACGAGCATTGCTGAGCGTACGTTCGTGGATTGTGATGGTCTTATAACTCTTTCCATTCCTAATAGTATAAAGACAATCGGAAACAGTGCGTTCGCAAGTTGCGAAAACCTTAAAATCATAACCATCCCTGACAGTGTAACTAGCCTTGGCGACTATGTTTTTGAAAATTGTCCGCGCCTTGAGACCGTTAGTATTGGAAACAACGTAACGAGCATTGGTGATTATGCGTTTGATTATTGCTATAAACTAACAAGTATAACATTTGGTAACAGCTTGACGAGTATCGGAGAAGGTTCATTTATAAATTGCAATAGCCTTACAAGTGTAACTATCCCCGATGGTGTAACGAGCATTGGAAATTTTGCATTCAGGGGTTGCAATTTACTTACAAGCGTAACCATCCCCGATAGTGTAAAGAGCATTGGCGAAGGTGCGTTTCAACAAACGAGCCTTACTAGCGTAACTTTACCTGATAGCGTAACGAGCATTGGCTCGAAAGCGTTTGCCTATTGCCGAAGTCTTACCAACGTAATCATTCCGGATAGTGTAACGAGCATTGGTTCGAAAGCGTTTCACTTTTGTCAGACTCTTACTAGCATAACCATTCCCGACAGTGTAACGAGCGTAGGGGAATCAGCGTTCAGTGAATGCAATAGCCTTACGGAAATCACGATTGGTAATAGTGTAAATAGCATTGGAAAGAGGGGATTTTCCGATTGCAAGTGCCTTACAAACATAACGATTGGCAACAGCGTAACGAGCATTGGAGATTTCGCTTTTCAAAATTGTAGCAACCTTACAAGCATAAACCTGCCTGATGGAGTAACGAGCATTGGTGAAGGCGCATTTAAAGGATGTATCAACATCACAAACATTTCTATGCCTGACAGTATAACAAGCATTGGCTATCATGCGTTCGAGAACTGTGTAAGTCTTACGGACATAACTATCCCCGACAGTGTAACGAGTATTGGGGGGGCCGCATTCGAGAATTGTGCGAGTCTTACGGACATAAATATCCCCGACGGCATAATTAGTATTAGCCACGTCTTTATAGGTTGCACTAGTCTTACAGGTGTAACTATCCCTGATAGTTTAACGTGCATTGGTAATATGACGTTCGCATCTTGCCAAAGCCTTACAAATATAACTATTCCCAATAGCGTAGTGAGCATTTGTGATTCTGCGTTTGGAGGTTGCACGCAACTTACAAGTATCAATTACGGTGGTACGAAAGCGCAATGGAAAAAGATAAATAAAATGTTGGATTGGAATTCGAATACCCCCGACTACGTTATCCACTGCACTGACGGAGATATAGCTAAATCAAACAGCTAAATAAAAGAAAAGGCTTACTGCTCTCGCAGTAAGCCTTTTTTGTTTTGATTTAAGAAAGCTTCTTTTCAAGTCTCTCTCTGATAGCCTTTATAAAGCCGATAGAGTTGACCGCGTGTGCCTCGTAGCCTTCACTGACAAGTCCGACGAGGTCTTTTGTCATAATTCCGTCGTTGAGGGTATCTATGCACGCTTCCTCAAGCTTGTCCGCGAAGTCGCAGAGCTCGGGGAGAGAGTCAAGCTCGCCTCTCTTGCGGAGTGCGCCTGACCACGCGTAGATAGTAGCCATAGGGTTAGTCGAGGTGTCCTCGCCCTTGAGGTAGCGGTAGTAGTGGCGGGTTACCGTGCCGTGAGCCGCCTCGTACTCGTAGTTTCCGTCGGGAGAGACGAGAACTGAGGTCATCATAGCGAGCGAGCCGAAAGCGGTGGAAACCATATCCGACATAACGTCGCCGTCGTAGTTCTTACAAGCCCAGATGTAGCCGCCCTCGCTGCGAATAACCCTCGCGACAGCGTCGTCGATGAGGGTGTAGAAATAAGTGATGCCAAGCTCGTCAAACTTAGCCTTGTACTCGTTATCAAATATCTCCTGGAAGATGAGCTTGAAGGTCTGGTCGTACTTTTTGGAGATAGTGTCCTTTGTTGCGAACCAGAGGTCCTGCTTTGTATCTATCGCGTACTGGAAGCAGGAGTGCGCAAACGAGCGGATAGAGCTGTCCTTGTTGTACTGTCCCTGAAGAACGCCGCCGCACTCAAAGTCGTAGATAGTCTCTCTGAAGCTCGAACCGTCCTCACCCGTGAACAAAAGTTCAGCCTTGCCCGGAACGGTGGGGCGGAACTCTGTGGACTTATAGACGTCGCCGTAAGCGTGGCGGGCGATGGTGATGGGCTTCTTCCAATTTCTCACCGCAGGCTTGATAGAGTCGATGAGGATAGGCGCGCGGAAGACCGTGCCGTCGAGGATAGCGCGGATAGTGCCGTTGGGGCTCTTCCACATCTCGCTGAGGTTGTATTCCTCAACTCTCTGCTTGTTAGGTGTGATAGTAGCGCACTTTACCGCAACGCCGTACTTCTTTGTTGCGTTTGCGCTGTCGATAGTAACCTGATCGCGAGTTTTCTCACGCTCGGGAAGTCCGAGGTCGTAGTACTCGGTCTTGAGGTCAACAAAGGGGAGCAGAAGCTCGTCCTTTATCATCTGCCAGAGAATTCTGGTCATCTCGTCGCCGTCCATCTCGACGAGCGGCGTTGTCATTTTGATCTTTTTCATAGTTCAATACCTCCGAACAGTTTGAAAAAAGTTTTTATTTGGAATGATTTCTGTAGTAGTTCATAAGACAGCCGTCAAGGATTATCTCCTTTTCGTCCTCGGTAAGTCCCTTGACGTAAAGAGTGAGGTCGGAAACACTGCCGTCTGCTCTGATGACCTTAGCGGCAAATTCTTCCTTGCCCTTAATTATAGCCTCTCTGATGCCGCCCACGAAGACGTAATCGCCCTCGGAATAGGGGAATTCAGCGCCCTCGGCAAGAGTGAAGGGAAGTATGCCCCAGTTGATGCAGTTGGAGCGATAGCGCTTTGTCGCAAACTCGTAGCAGATGTTGGCAAAGCCGCCAAGTACCTTCTGGCAGGATGCCGCCTGCTCGCGCGCCGAGCCGTCGCCCGGTTTGTTTGCGAATACGCAAGAGCCGAACTGTGTGTTCTTTATCAGCTCGTCGGCATCTCCCACCTTGGAGAGAACGCTCATAAGCTCGTCTGCCTTCTCACCGCTTCTGCGAGCCGCCTCAACTGCCGCTACTGCCTTTGAGCGACCTACGTATTCGGGAACTCGTCTTGAGAGAGCGAACTCCGAGAGACGCAGGGGATTAGAGCGGTAGGACGAGGTCTCTCCCGAGGGGATAAGCTCGTCGGTGGTGGTTACAGGATCGCGGATAACTGCCGCAAGCTTCACGAGCAGGTTGTCAGAGAGCTCGTACTGTGCAGGCCAATCGGTGATGTTAGGACCGAGAATCAGCTCGACTGACGGATCAGCCTTGCCGTAGCCGTAGTAAACGCGCTTCTTGTAAACGCTGCTGTCAAAGTGGTATTCGTGAGGAGTGTAATCATAATCAAGGTCTGTTGCCGCGGTTATGATACCGCCGTTGCGAGCGGTAGCCGCGATGCTTCTCGCATCCATAAGAGCAACGCCCGAAAGCTGTCCCTCACCGGGCTTAGAGCCCTCACGGTTGGGGAAGTTACGAGTTGTGTGGCGGAGCGAGAGTCCGTTGTTTGCGGGAACGTCGCCTGCGCCAAAGCAAGGACCGCAGAATGAGGGCTTGATGACCGCACCTGCCGAGAGCAGATCTGCGGTAACGCCTATCTTGGTAAGCTCAAGAGAGACCGGAACGCTTGTGGGATATACCGAAAGTGAGAAATAGCCGTTGCCCGTGCTTTCTCCGCGGAGAATTGCCGCCGCCTCGTCGATGCTGTCGAACATACCGCCGGCACAGCCTGCGATTATACCCTGATCTGCCATTACGGTCTTGCCGTTTACCTTTGAGCGCAGGTCAAGATTGCACTTGCCGAACTTCTTCTTTGCTTCTTCCTCAACGCTCGCGAGAATTTCGTCCGCATTCTCAAGGAATTCGTGAATGGTGTAGGCGTTCGAGGGGTGGAAGGGAAGCGCTATCATAGACTCCATATCCGAGAGATCTATCTCGACCATAGCGTCGTAGTATGCGACACCGCGAGGCGCGAGACGCTTGTATTCCTCGGGGCGACCGTGAGCGATATAATGCTGCTCGGTTACCTCGTCAGTCTCCCAGATAGACGAGAGACAGGTCGTCTCGGTGGTCATAACATCAATGCCGTTACGGAAGTCGATAGAGAGGTTCTTCACGCCGGGGCCGACGAACTCAAGCACCTTGTTCTTTACAAATCCGTTCTTGAAGGTCGCGCCGACGAGCGCGATAGCTACGTCGTGAGGACCGATGCCCTTTTTGGGAGTACCCGTAAGATAAACGAGAACTACCTCGGGAGCTTTTATATCGTAAGTATTCTTAAGAAGCTGCTTTACAAGCTCAGGACCGCCCTCGCCAACGCCCATAGTTCCAAGCGCGCCGTAGCGTGTGTGAGAGTCCGAGCCGAGTATCATCTTACCGCAGCCCGCAAGCTCCTCGCGAGCGTAGGAGTGAATAACGCTCTGGTTTGCGGGAACGTAGATACCGCCGTATTTCTTTGCCGCCGAGAGACCGAACACGTGGTCGTCCTCGTTGATAGTGCCACCGACAGCGCAGAGCGAGTTGTGGCAGTTGGTCATAGCGTAGGGGAGCGGGAACTCGGTCATTCCGCTCGCTCTTGCCGTCTGTATGATACCGACGTAGGTTATATCGTGAGATACGAGAGCGTCGAATTTGATTCGCAGGTCGGAGCTGTCGCTCTCTCCTACGTTATGCTCGTTGAGAATAGAATACGCGATAGTGTTCTTTCTTGCTTCAGCGGGGGAGACGGACGACGTGTCCGAAACCTTTCCGTTCTCAAGAAAGACACCGTGGTCTGTAAGTTTTACCATTTTAATTGCTCCTTTGGAGAAATAATTTGCTATTCTACATTATAACTCAAAAATGGCTATAAGTCAATAGAATAGAGAAGATTTTGTGCATTTTGCTTTAATAATTTACCGTAAAAAAGCGAAAAAATGTTGTCTATTAATCTTGAAAAGAGGATTTTTATGTGATATACTTATTTCAATAAAATCTACTTACTGTTTTAAGGAGGAAAAATCATGCAAACTCTGAAAAAGTATCTGCATCGGTATTTTATTGATGCCATGGGCGCAATGGCGCTCGGACTTTTTGCCTCGCTGCTTATCGGCACTATCTTCGGTACTGTCGGCAAATACACGGGGCTCGAATTTCTCAATACTATAGCAAATTATGCCAAGGCGGCTACGGGTATGGCGATAGGTGTCGCTATAGCCTACAAGCTTCAGTGCGATCCGCTCGTTATCTTCTCTGCGGCGGCTGTCGGCGCTATGTCGAACGCTATGGGAGCGGTAATCTCTCAGAGCGGCGGCATCGTCAAGTGGGCGGCTACCGCAAACGTTGGAGAGGGCAATATCTTCTATTCCGCAGGCCCTGCGGGCGCCTTCTTCGCGGTAATCATCGCTTGCGAGATAGGCCGTCTCGTTTCAAAGAAGACGAAGGTCGATATTCTCGTTACTCCCGTAGTAACTCTGCTCGTCGGCTTTGCGGCATCCTGGCTGCTCTGCCCGATAGTTGCATTCGTTATGTACTATCTCGGCGTGTTCATCGCGACCGCAACCACCTTCCAGCCCTTGCTTATGGGTATCGTGGTGTCGGTAGTGGTCGGCGTTATACTCACGCTCCCCATCTCGAGCGCGGCTATCTGCGCTATGATATTCTCTGAGTCGGCTTACGCGGCGGCAGTTCTTAACGGAACTGAGGAGGGCTTTCTCCTCGCGGGCGGCGCTGCGGTAGCAGGCTGTTGCGCGCAGATGGTCGGATTTGCGGTAGTAAGCTTCAGAGAAAACAAGTGGGGCGGCATAGTCTCTCAGGGACTTGGCACGTCTATGCTCCAGATGGGCAATATCGTAAAGAAGCCTGTTATCTGGCTTGCTCCTACTCTTGCGGCGGCGATCACGGGACCTGTCTCCACGATGATCTTCAAGCTCAAGTGTACGGGAGTTGCGGCAGGTATGGGAACCTGCGGACTTGTAGGCCCGATAGGTGTTATCGACGCTACCGAAATGGGCGTTTTTGAGTGGGTAGGACTCGTGCTTGTCTGCGTAGTTCTCCCTGCGATCCTCGCCTTTCTCTTTAACGAGCTTTTCAGAAAGCTCGGTTGGATAAAGACGGGAGATATGAAGCTTGAGAGCTGATACTTATAGATAGAGCGTTTTCATAAGGCTATTTACAATTCCGTGGGGGCGATTCGTAAATCGCCCCCACGGGTTTAATTGTTTTCCTGAAATAATGCCCGTAGGGGAGGATATCATCCTCCCGTTGTTTATAAATTATAGCTATACCCATTTCAGCAAGTCATCCTGAGCGAGCAAAGCGAGTCGAACTTTCGGATGAATGAGCGGTAATATAGCGAGTTCATACGGAAGCGAAAAATGTCAAGACATTTTTCGGGATCTACAAAAAGATTTGGTTGTCTTGCGTGTAATAATGTTACTTTTTTACCTCTCCGTCTGCATACGCAGCCACCTCTCCTGAAAGGAGAGGCTTAAAGTAAGGTTACGCTGAACGGGATCTTCACTAATAAAAAGGCTCTCCTTTTAGGAGAGCTGGCGGTGTAACCGCCTGAGAGGTCAAAGGCATCCGAACATAAACGAGATTCCTCACGGCGCAGGCAAGCTGCTTGTTCGCCCTTTTTCGTCTAACACGGTCGAAAAAAGGTTCGGCTGCGCGGCGGTTTTTGCCGTATCACCTTATCGTACCAATATCTCGCCGCTCCGCTCAGGATGACCTGTTAAAATGGGTGAGGTTATTATTTCAAGATTCCTTGGGTTGTCGAGGACGCCGGTCCCTACAAACAGACATCTGTGATATCGCAGTTTGTATCCGCGTTTTAAATATGGAGCGCCTGCTTTAGCAGAGGCTCGTGTTCCTTTTCTAAAAAATTTACAAACTGATAACTTTAAATGACAGAAAATGTGATATAATATCTGTGAATATGAGCAGAAAGGGGGAAAGCGATGGGAAAGAGAAAAGAAAAAGCAAAAAAATTGCTTGCGGACAAGCATCTTGAAGAAACCAAACACTATTCTAAGCGCACTGCCGCGACCGTCATTTCTATCGCCTCTGCCGTTATCTGCATTCTCGCGGTAATAGGCGCGATACTCCTTCGGGATTATTTTTCGGCGGAAAATCTCGACAGGCTTCAGAACTTCGTCTCTGATCATTGGCTTGCGGGTGCGCTCATATTTATGACTATATGCGCCACTCAGGTCATCATCGCCCTCATTCCCGGAGAGGCGGTGGAGATAGCCGCGGGAGTTATATTCGGCTCGTTCTGGGGAACTGTGCTCTGTCTTATCGGTATAATGACGGGAAGTGTTATAGTTATTCTGCTCGTGCGCAAATTCGGCCGCCGCTTCGTTGAGTCTCTCTATCCGAGAGAAAAGATAGACGCGCTTCCGATACTGCACAATCACAAACGCAGAAATTTCCTTATAGCTCTGCTCTTTTTTATCCCAGGTACCCCCAAAGACCTCATTACCTACGTCGTAGGTCTTACCGAGGTCAGCATACCTATGTATATTTTGCTTACCACACTCGCGCGAGTTCCGTCGATACTGATGTCAACTCTTGGCGGCGACGCGTTTGGTGAGGGACAGATAATCAAGGGAATAATTATTTTCGCCGTGGCGGCACTCGTCAGCGGACTTGGATATCTCGCCTATCTTCTCATACAGAAGCTCAGTGATCGCAAAAAGCAAAAGCAGAAAAGTGAAGACAGCGAGGAACAAAACGACATTGCGGAGTGAAACAGCATAAGCACCACGGTGATAAAACCGCGGTGCTTTGTTTTTTGAAAAAATTTCTAAAAAATCAAAAATTTTTTGTAAGATTTTCTTTTCCACAGAGTCTTATAGGTGAAGGAGGTGATAGGATGACGGATTTTGAGCGACTCTACGATACGTATTTCAACGACGTTTATTTGTATATCCTGCGGCTTTCGGGCAACGAGCATATAGCCGAGGAGATAACGAGCGACACCTTCTTCAAGGCGATGAGATCTATCGACAGCTTTCGCGGAGATTGCGACGTTCGCGTATGGCTCTGCCAGATAGCAAAGAATTGCTATTACTCGCACGTAAAGAAAAGCAAGCGAACAGAGCACATCGACGAAGAGGCAATGCAGGATATTCCCGATCTCGCTCCAAGCGTGGCAGACGCGTATGTCAGGCGCGACGAGGTAGAAAGAATACAAAAGGCATTGCACTCTGTAGGCGAGCCGTACAAAGAAGTCTTTATGTGGCGTGTATATGCCGACCTAAGCTTCAAGCAGATAGCTCAGATCTTCGGCAAGACTGAAAACTGGGCTTGCGTTACCTATCACCGAGCAAGAAAAAAGATCTTAGAAGAAATGGAGGAAGAAAAGAGTGAAGACTGAATGCAGTATGATCAGAGATCTGTTGCCTCTTTACGTTGAGGATATGGTAAGTGAGGAGACGGCAAAATGTATAAACGAGCATCTTAAGACCTGCGAGGAATGTAAGGCGGAGCTTGAAAGACTTAAGGAGGGCGGGGAGATAGCGGCAATAGAAGAAAAGCCTACCCCGAGTGTTGACAGCGCAAAGCCCTTTAAAAAGATCGTCAAAAGAATGAACAGACAGTTCTTTTCGGTAGCTTATGCCGCTCTTATATTTTTGATATTCCTCGGCTTTGGCTGGACGGGCGGAGAAAATCTGATGTACAACAGTCTGATAATGCCAATAGCGGGCGTGTTCGGATATTACGTATTCAAGTGGCAGGCTGTCTATAAGCTTCCCATACTCTTACTTGCGATAGACCTTGGCGTGTTCGCTTGTCAGCTTATAGAAATAAGCTTTGTCGACACACTTCTCTGGACGCTTATCTACTCGGGCTTTGCTCTTGTAGGCGTAGCAATCGCCTTCCTCTTACACTACGCATTTAAGAAGGAGGAAAGAAAATGAAAAAACGTATATTGAAAATACTCGCACTCTGTACAGGAATAATACTCATACTCGGAGTTTGTTGGTTCGCAAACTCACTCGTCGGAAATCCGATATCAAAGGCATTGGCAACAAGCACCGCAAAGAAGCATCTTGAGAAAAATTACGCGAACACCGACTATGAGCTTGAAGACGTGAGCTACAGCTTCAAGGACGGATATTATCACGCTCAAGTATCCTCGCCGAGCAGTATAGACTCAAGCTTTTCGCTCCTGATCAATGGCTTTGGCAATCTGAGATACGATTATTACGAAAATAACGTAACGAACGGCTGGAACACCGCTTACAGACTGAGAGACGATTATCGCAAGACGGTCGATACTCTGATTGAGAGCGACAGCTTTCCATACGCCGTCATCCTCGGCTATGGAGACCTCGAGTTTATTACGGCTGAATATGAGGATATGCCCGACGTTCCCGAATACGCGCTGCTTACTAATGATCTGAAGCTTGATGCCTACTACAACGTAAACGAGCTTGGAGCAAAGGCAGGCGTGCTTACTCTCTACATCGCTGATGAGACCGTTTCTGAGGAGCGCCTCGCGGAGATACTTCTCGGTATCCGCGAATGCTTTGACAGTGTGGGAGTAGGATTTTACACTATCGACTGCGTTCTTGAGTATCCTCAGGATGAGAACGCCGAGTACAGATACGGGAATGTAGAAATAAGCGAATTCCTATATTCCGACATCTATGCAGACGGCCTTGTAGAGCGTGTAAAGGCAGCGGCAGAGAAGACCGAGAATTATTACGCCGAGCAGGATGCAGAGAAGCTCAAGGAGAAGCCGTAAGATAACCAACATCAAAAGAGTGTCGCTAAAGCAAACTTCTCATAAGGATATTTACCTAACCACGGTAGGGGCGAACTATGTTCGCCCGCGGGAGACCGCAGGTCTCCCCTACGGA
>CALCTA010000134.1 GCA_937893945.1 uncultured Clostridia bacterium
TGCGACAGAATTATAATCATCAACAAGGGCAAGATAGTTGCCGACGAGCAGACCGAGAACATCACTCGCGTCGTTGAGAGCAACCGCCGCTTCCAGCTTAAGATCTGCGGTCCTCAGAAGGAGGTCCTCGCCGCTCTTAAGTCTAAGCCCGGCATCATTCACGCTGAGCTTCTTTCGGGACGAGACGGCGACGCCTATACCTTCCTCATTGAGAGCGAGGTCGGTGTTGACGTTCGCAAGAGCCTTTTCTACACCCTCGCGGAAAAGAACTGGCCCCTTATCGGAATGGAAGCGCTCGGCATGAGCCTTGAGGATATCTTCGTGGCTATCGTTGACCAGACAGAAAGCTCGGGCAGATACGGCTACGAGCGCAAGGGCGGTCAGCGCGCTCCCAGAAGAACTCGCGCCGAGCAAGAGGTCGCAAAGACTATTGCCGAAAAGAAGAAGGGCAGCGCGCAAGACGAGTTCTCCGCCCTCTTTAGCGACGACGACGAGAAGTGAGAAAGGAGTAAGATATGTTCGCTATATACAAAAAAGAGCTGCGTTCTTATTTTCTGAACGCCATAGGCTACGTTTACGTAGGCGTTTTCCTCGCGGTATCGGCTCTGCTCTGCTGCTTTACCACGCTCAGCGCAAAGACCTATGATACCACCGATTACTTTACCTACATAATCTTTTCGTTTATCGTTCTCATTCCTCTCCTTACGATGAAGCTCTTCTCCGAGGAGAAGAAGCTGAGGACCGAGCAGCTGCTCCTTACCGCGCCCGTATCGCTTTGGGGAATGGTGCTTGGCAAGTTCCTTGCGGCATTCACTCTCTTCCTTAGCACAGTGATCGTATCCTGCATCAACTTCTTCCCTCTCTACGTTTACGCTAACGCCGAGGGACTCAACGATGCTTACGCAAGCGCCGTAGGCCCTGTAGGAGTAAGCATTATCTGCTGTACTGTAGGTATCGTTCTTATCGGAGCTGCATTTATCGCTATCGGTATGTTCGTCTCCTCTCTTACCGAGAACCAGCTTGCCGCAGCGATAATCACGGTAGCTATCATAGTTACTATGCTGCTTCTCAACCTTATAAACGACAGCATTGAGAATTACGCAGTACGCTTCGTCATCGACTGGATCTGCTTTGTAAGCAGATTTGCTCCCTTCGCGAGCGGAATGTTTGATCCTGCCGCTCTGCTCTACTACTTATCTATTACCGCTGTATTCCTTCTCCTTACGGTGCGCGTTTACGACAAGCGCCGCTGGGGTTGATCGCAATAAAGCAGAAAGGAAAAAGCGATTATGAGATTAAAAGCATCAACAGGCCGTAAGCTCCGTTACGGTGGCACTTCAGTTGCCATCACCGCGCTTATCATTGCGGCTATAATCATATTCAACGTAGTATTCTCTCTCCTTACCGAGAGATTCAGATGGTACATCGACCTCACGCCCGATCTTCACTTCACTATTTCCGAGGAATGCCTTGAGCTTATAAAGGAAAGTGATGCGAGCAACGATGAGGACTCCCCTATAGAGATGATAGACAAGTTCAGAGCCGAGAACAAGGCTTATAACACTGAGAACGATCTTTCCAAGGGAGACGAGGGCTGGCGCGACGAGGAGCTGAAGATAAATATTCTCTTTGGCACCGAGAAGGACGTGCTTGAGGCTGACGAGACGACCAATTACGTCGTTCAGAACGCCGAGGAGCTTCGCGCCGCGTTCCCCGACTACATAACCACCGAGTACAAGAACTCTAAGTCCAATCCCTCGAGATTTACAAAGTATCTCTCGTCCAACACCGACTCTATCGCTACAGACAGCGTTATTATAGAGTGCGGAACAGAATTCAGAATACGCACTCTCCGCAGCTTCTTCGTTTTCGTCAAGGACGAGCCCTACGGCTATAACGGAGAAAAGGCGTTCGCTTCCTCTATCCTCGCGGTAACGAGAGCCGAAGCGCCTCTCGCTTGCTACACCATAAATCACCGTGAGACCATCGAGGCGCTCGACACCGACGGCAACAACGTGTACTCTTTCTTCAGCGTTCTTGAGGACGCGGGATACAAGTATATGCCTATCGACCTCAGAACACAGGATATTCCCGAGGAATGCAGGATACTCATCACCTTCGACCCCAAGACCGACTTCCTCTCGGGCAACGACGGTGTATCCGAGGAGAGCGAGATAGCAAAGCTTGACGCCTTCCTTGAGGACAGAAACTCTTATATGGTATTCATCGATCCCTCTACGGGCGAGCTTCCTCAGCTTGAGGAATTCCTTGCTGACTGGGGACTTGCTATCCGTCAGCCCGGTGAGGACGTTTACAGAGTACGCGACAGCGCAAGCTCTCTGCTCGGAAACAGCTCGGCTGTAGTAGCGTCCTACGCTAAGAATGACCTTATGAACGCGTGGGGCGAGGATCTTATCGACCGCCCCGTAGCTCCTATGGTAGTATTTGATAACGCGACTGCACTCTACTTTTCCGAGAGCTATAAGATAAACACCATCGAGGACGAGGAGACAGGCTTGAAATTTACCATCGGTAAGAACCCCGCGTTCCCTGACAGAACGGTATTTGATATGTTCACCTCAAGCGCAAGCGCGACTGCTTGGGCAGGCGACCGAGAGGTAGCTGCCGCTACTAAGACCGACCCCTTCAAGCTTATGATGGTGTCTGTAGAGAGCAACTACGAGCAGGAGATGTACACCACGATGGACGACTCTGCTTACGTAATGCTCTGCGGCTCTACTAACTTCATGCTTGAGAAGTACGTTCAGTCTAACGTTTACGGAAACAACGACTTCCTGCTCTCTGCTATCCAGATGAGCGGCCGTGAGCCTGTTCCTACGGGACTTGACTTCAAGGAATTCGCAAACTACGAGATCGAGAGCGTAACCTCTGAGGAAGCTACGCAATATACCCTCGTTCTCACCATCGTTCCGGTAGTCGTAGCTCTCTGCGCGGGAGTATTCGTAATAGTCAGGAGAAAGAACAGATGATAGAGACCAGAGCACAACGCAAAGCTTCTACGCTTATGCGCAGAAGAAAAATAGGAATTATCGTTACGCTCGCTGTCGTCGCGCTTCTCGCTGTTGTCCTCACGCTCGTTTATAACTACGTCAACACAGTCATTCCCTACTACGACGTGGATGACACCGAGTACCACATAAAGCTAGTCGGCGGCGTTTACGTAATGTGCCACAAGGACGGCACTCTCCTTCCTATCGAACCGGAGTTCAAGTATTACATAACCGACGTGGGAACTATGATACAGCTTGATCCCCTGACGGGAGATATAAAGGAAAAGGTAATTCCCGATTTCTACGACCCCTCGCTTTCCGAGTCGGTTGACCACGAGAAGATACTTATCTTCCCCCACCTTTCAAGCGAGAATATAAGCGCGATAGAGATAGTCAACGACTACGAGTCCGAAGGCTACAGAATTGTCCGCTATAACCTTGCGACTCAGCTTCCCGACCAAAAATCCGACTTCGTTCTCGACTATAACAACTTCGATTCTATGATGCTTGAGCTCAACAAAGAGTCTATAGCGGCTCTTTACGTAAGCGCGGGATACGCGCTTGCCTCAGGCAAGGTGGATCCCGAAGAGGTAGCTAAGCACGGCTACGGCGAGTACGGTCTTGAGGAAGAGGTCAGAACGCGCAGAGCGTGGGCTTATAAGATAACCTTTGGTACCCCCGAGGGCGAAATTTACTATTACGTAAATATGGCGGACGGCAAGATCCTTTCCGCAGAGACTGTCAAGGACGCTATCGAGCCGACCTACGATATGACTCTCCCGACGGAAGGAATTACTCTCTCCAAGGCAGTAACCCTTGCGAAGAACGACCTTAACTACGATGGAAACACAAAGATAGAATGCTCTCTCTTGGTGTATGAGGAGACCTACAACCACGCTCCCTCCACCTTCGTGATCTACGGAATAGATAAGGCTACGGGCGAGAAGGTATCTCATAAGATGATAATAGGCGACCGCCTTGTCAACGGCGGCGGATATTACGCTCAGTATTTTGACACCACGACGAACGAGCTTAGAAATACCGTCTATATTCTCGGTAATAATATCGGAGATACCGTTCTCGCGCCCGCCAAGCACCTCGTA
>CALCTA010000135.1 GCA_937893945.1 uncultured Clostridia bacterium
ACTACGCTATCGTAGCTCCCGACGATCCGCTCGTTCTTGGAGCTGTTGATAAGTTAAGCGAGGCAGGCATTGCTTGCTTCGGTCCTCGCGCAAACGCGGCTATAATTGAGGGAAGTAAGATATTCTCCAAAAATCTTATGAAGAAATACGGAATACCTACCGCTAAATACGAGGTATTCACGGCTATAGATGAAGCTCTTGAGTATCTCAAGGACGCTCCTATTCCTACCGTTATAAAAGCTGACGGTCTTGCTCTTGGCAAGGGCGTAGTCATCGCTATGACAAGAGACGAGGCGTATGACGCGGTTCGCTCTATGATGGCTGATAAGGTGTTTGGCGAGAGCGGAAGCCGCATCGTTATCGAGGAATTTCTCACAGGTCCTGAGGTCTCAGTGCTTTCCTTTACCGACGGAAAGACAGTAGTTCCTATGATATCCTCGATGGACCACAAGCGCGCTCTTGACGGAGACAAGGGACTTAACACAGGCGGTATGGGAACTATCGCGCCCAACCCATATTATACAGACGAGATCGCAGAGATCTGTATGAGAGATATCTTTCTTCCTACGGTAAACGCAATGAACGAGGAAGGAAGAACCTTTAAGGGTTGTCTCTATTTCGGACTTATGATAACCGAGAACGGTCCTAAGGTAATTGAATATAACTGCCGTTTCGGAGATCCCGAAACTCAGGTCGTTCTTCCTTTGCTTGATTGCGATCTCCTCACAGTAATGCAGGCTTGCACAAACGGAACTCTCGCTGAAGTTGAGGTATCCTTCAAGAACAAATCTGCTTGCTGTGTTATCATGGCGTCCGACGGTTATCCCGGAAAATATGCCGGCGGCTATGAGATAACGAGAGACGCCGACCTTGATGGAGAGGTATATATCGCGGGTGCAAAGATAGTTGACGGCAAGCTCGTCAACGCGGGCGGCAGAGTTCTTGGCGTGGTTGCTATTGGCGATACGCTAAAGGAAGCGATCGACGCATCCTACGCAAACGTAAAGAAGGTTCATTTTGAGAATGCCTTCTACCGCAAGGACATAGGAAAACGCGCTATGGAAGTATTTAACGACAAGTAATTCGGAGGCAATATGGTTTACAGAGTTTACGTAGAAAAGAAAAAAGGACTTGAGCATGAAGCAAACAGCCTCTACCGTGAGCTTACAGAGATGCTTGGCATCTCCTCGCTTACGAAGGTCCGCCTGTTCAACAGATATGACGTTGAAAACATTGAAAAGGAGCTGTTTGACTATTCGGTAAACACGGTATTTTCCGAGCCTCAACTTGATAATGTCTCCTACTCACTTACAGATGACGGTTGCATTACCTTCGCTGTTGAATATCTCCCCGGTCAGTTTGACCAGCGAGCAGATTCCGCGGCACAGTGTATTCAGCTTATCTCTCAGAAGAATCGTCCTCTCGTTCGTACGGCACGTGTTTATTGTCTCTACGGCAATGTAAACGAGGACGAGCTTGCCGCAATAAAGAAATACGTTATCAACCCCGTAGAGAGCCGTGAGGCAACTCTTGAGGAGTTTGATACTCTCGTTGCGGAATACGATCTTCCCACGTCTGTTGCTACTATAAACGGATTTATCGGCTTTGGCGAGGAAGAGCTTGCAAAGATGATCTCCGAGCTCGGACTTGCTATGGATATCGACGATATCCGCTTCTGCCGTGATTATTTCAGAACAGAAGAGAGAGATCCTACTATTACCGAGATCCGCATGATAGATACATATTGGTCGGATCACTGCCGTCATACTACATTCCTTACCACCGTTGACAGCGTTAAGTTTGAGGATGAGAAGCTTGAGGCGGCTTATAATGACTATCTCTCAGTAAGAAAGTCCATCGGCAGAACAAAGCCC
>CALCTA010000136.1 GCA_937893945.1 uncultured Clostridia bacterium
TCAATTGAGTCGCAAAATGCTCCTCAATTGCCACCTTCTCCCACTGGAGAAGGCTTATTTATGGTTCTCGCCTTGTAATTTGATATTATCTTTCTTGATTGTAGGGACCGGCGTCCTCGACGGTCCTAACGGGCGTTCAATGAACGCCCCTACGGGTTTGATTATTGTCTTAACATTCGTTTGTAGGGGAGGATATTATCCTCCCGTGATTTGCCCTCTCTCTCGCGAAATTTTCAAAAAATCCTTCCAAAATAATAAAAATAACAAAAAATATTGACTTTCAGAGGATTTAGAGATATAATATTTGTGTATGCGTATCCATTTTAAAATCAATTTGAACAGGCGGTAAAAGCGAAATGGCGAGAAATCTCTTGGGCGAAATTCAAAGCAGAATGACTGACTTTTCAAAAAGCCAGAAGCTGATCTCAAATTATATTCTTGAAAACTACGACAAGGCGGCTTATATGACCGCTTCAAAGCTTGGCGCTACCGTAAAGGTCTCGGAATCAACAGTCGTGCGCTACGCTATCGAGCTCGGCTTTGACGGCTACCCCGAATTCCAACAGTCTCTTCAGGAGATAGTCCGCACTAAGCTCACCACCTTTCAGCGAATGGAGGTTACAAACAACCTCATCGGAAACGGAGACGCGCTCACAAAGGTACTTATGTCGGATATAGACAAGATAAAGCGCACGGTCGAGGAGATAGACCACGAGGCGTTTGAGGCGGCTGTATGCAGTATCGTCAAGGCAAGAAACATCTACATCATAGGCATTGGCTCGGCATCTGTGCTCGCGAGCGCACTCAACATAAATCTCCGTATGATCTTCGACAACGTCAGATTCATCGTTGCTTCCTCGGCTAACGAGATATACGAGCAGATGATCTCTATCGGAGAGGGCGACGTTATGGTGGCTATCAGCTTCCCGAGATACTCAAAGAAGGTAGTCTCTGCCGTCAACCTCGCTAAGAAGTCGGGAGCGGACGTAATCGCTCTCACCGACAGTTCCGCTTCCCCCATCGCAAGCGTTGCAGACCAAAATCTCTTCGCGCGCAGCGATATGGCATCCTTTGCAGACTCGCTCGTAGCGCCTCTTAGCGTTATCAACGCGCTTGTCGTAGAGGTCTCTCGCAGAAAGCAGGACGAGCTTACCGTCCGCCTGCACCAGCTTGAGCAGATCTGGGAAGAATACAACGTATATGACACCAATCAAGGATAAAATATATGAGCAGCTTAACTAACGCAGGCGTCGCGGTCATCGGCGGCGGCGCGGCAGGACTTATGGCGGCTTACAGTGCCGCTCGCTACGGAGCGAGGGTTACTCTTTTTGAGAGGAACGACCGTTGCGGAAGAAAGCTCGCTATCACGGGCAAGGGCAGATGCAACGTTACCAACGATTGCTCTGTAGAGGAGCTTTTGCAGAACGTCCCCACAAATCCTCGCTTTCTTTACAGCGCTCTCGGAAGATTTGATACCTCAGACACCAAGGCTTTCTTCGAGGAGCGCGGCGTCGCGCTCAAGGTAGAGCGCGGAAGAAGAGTTTTTCCCGTATCCGACAGAGCCGAGGACATAGTCCGAGCGCTTGTTGGCGCTTGTAAGGAGATGGGCGTTAATATCCGCTACGAGCGTGTTACGGCGCTCAGAATAGAAAATGGCGAATTGCAGGGGCTTACTACCGAAAAAAGCAGCTATGACGCCGAGGCGGTCATAGTCTGCACGGGTGGAAAATCCTATCCCCGAACAGGCTCGGACGGAGACGGCTACGCGCTCGCAAGGTCGGCAGGCCACAGCGTAACGCCGCTTCTTCCCTCTCTCGTGCCTATCTGCTCGGAGAGCAAGCTCTGCCCCGCGCTTCAGGGGCTTTCGCTCAAGAACGTATCGCTCTCTGTCGTTCGCAAGCAGGACGGCAAGGAGATATATTCGGACTTTGGCGAGATGATGTTCACGCACTTCGGTCTCACCGGCCCTATGATACTCTCGGCGTCGGCTCACATTCCCGACGTTGCCGAGGGAAAATACGAGGCGAGAATAAATCTCAAGCCCGCGCTTGACGAGAAAACGCTTGACGCGAGAATAGTCTCGGACTTCTCCAAGTATGCAAACAAGGATTTTCTCAACGCGCTCGGCGATCTTCTCCCTCAAAAGCTCATTCCCGTTATAGTCTCGCTTTCGGGAATAGACGCGCGCAAAAAGGTCAACTCTATCACAAAAGAGGAGCGCCGCGCACTCTGCGAGGTCATTCGTTGCCTACGCATACCGCTCTCGCGCTTCAGACCTATAAACGAGGCTATAATAACCAAGGGCGGCGTCTCTGTAAAGGAGATAAACCCTAAAACTATGGAATCAAGGCTCTGCCGCGGACTTTACTTCGCGGGAGAGGTAATAGACGTAGATGCCTACACGGGCGGCTACAATCTGCAGATAGCCTTCTCTACCGCAGTTCTCGCGGGAGAGAGCGCGGCTCTGTCTGTAGAAGAATAACAAAAAGCTCAGGCGGAAAGCCTTGAGCACGAGGGGGTTTTTATGTTTCATATCGCTATCGACGGTCCCGGTGGAGCGGGAAAAAGCACAATAGCCAAGGCAGTTGCAAAAAAGCTTGATATACTCTACGTTGACACTGGCGCGCTCTATCGCACGGTAGGACTTTTCGTAAAGCAGAACAGTGTCGATCCAAAGGACGCCGAGGGTGTCGGCGCGCTTCTGCCAAAGCTTTCAATAGAAGTAAAATATGAAAACGGCGCGCAGGTAGTTTATCTCAACGGAGTCAACCACGGCGACGCGATACGCACGCCCGAGATGTCTATGTACGCCTCAGCCGTATCGGCTATTCCCTCGGTAAGAGCATTCCTGCTCGAAACGCAGAAGGAGATAGCAAGACACAACAGCGTCATCATGGACGGCAGAGACATCGGCACTGTCATCCTTCCCGACGCTGACGTCAAGATATTCCTCACCGCCTCTCCCGAATGCAGAGCGCAAAGACGCTACAGAGAGCTTTGCGAGAAGGGACAGAACGTGCGCTATGAGGACGTTCTTTCCGAGATGAACAGCCGTGATAACGCCGACAGCTCACGCGATATAGCGCCCACAAAGGCGGCTGACGACGCTGTGCTTCTCGACAACAGCGACCTCTCGCTTGAGGAAAGCGTTCAGGCAGTAATCGCAATAGCAAAAGAAAAGGTCGGAGGAGAAATAGGTGAGTAAGAAAAACAAGGTAAAGAAGGGCGGAAGCCGCGCGTACAGAATAATATACGCCATCTTTGCGGGTATCGTCTCCTTCATATTCAATTACAAGGTCATCAATCCCGAAAAAGAGCCCGACAAGGGCGGCTGCATAGTCTGTGCCAATCACGTCTCAGCCACAGACGCCATCGCGCTCTGCTACGCCTTCAAGAAAAATCAGGTGTATTTCATGGCTAAGAAGGAGCTCTTCAAGGTTCCCGTGCTCGCTCCCCTGATAAAGCTTCTCGGCGCGTTCCCCATAGACCGCGGCGGCAATGACGTAGGAGCGGTAAAGACGGCTATCGGTCTTGTATCCGAGGGCAAAACGCTCGGCATCTTCCCCCAGGGACACCGCTATCCCGGCGAGGACCCCAGAGAAACAAGAACAAAGAACGGAATGGCACTCATCGCTACCAAGGCGCAGGCGGACATAGTTCCCGCTTACATCTGGCGAAAGGACAACCGCTTTAAGCTCTTCCGCAGAACTTATATCATCCTCGGCGACGTTATTCCCTACGATTCTCTCGGCTACGACCCCGACGCCTCGGGCGAATACGCGAGAATAACCTCAATCGCGTTTGACAAGATCTGCACCATAGGTGAGGAATTTGAAAGGTCTCGCGCAGAGGCAAAGCAAAGCAAGAAAAAATAAGCTCGGCGCATCTCCTGCCGAGCCGAAAGGGCAAAAATGAAAATTACAGTTGCAAAAAACGCGGGCTTCTGCTTTGGCGTCAAGCGCGCCACAGACAGCCTTGAGGCAGCTATAGAAAAGAGGCGCGAGGGCGAGAGGATATTCACGCTCGGCACGCTGATACATAACGATACATATAACTCTATGCTCGAGAAAAAGGGCGTGCGGGTTACTTCGATAGATGAGGTTTCGGATCTGGCAAACAGCGCCGACGTATCCTCTCCCGTTACCGTGTTCATACGCGCTCACGGAATACGAAAGCAGGACGAGGCTCTGCTCCGCTCTCTCGCCGAGAAAAACCCCTGCTTCAAGTATCTCGACTGCACCTGCCCGTTTGTAAAAAAGATACACAATATCGCAAGCAAGCACTCGGATAAAGACAATATCCTGCTCGTGCTGGGCGGCAGTGAGCATCCCGAGGTAGTGGGTATTCTGAGCTATTTTGAGCACGAAAAGTACGTTTTTGCCGACTCGGAGGAGTTTTCGAGGGCGCTCGAAAATGGGCTTTTCGTCAAATTGAACAATAAAACGCCGATTTTGGTGGCTCAAACAACTCAAAAACTGTCAGAATGGAGAAAAGCACAAAAACTTTTAAAAAAAGTATGTACAAATCCATTAATTTTTGATACAATATGTAGTGTTACGGATGAGCGGCAGAGAGAAGCCGCGTCTCTCTCGGCAGAGTCAGACCTTATGATTGTCATAGGCGGCAGAGAGAGCTCTAATACGGCAAAGCTGTTTGCCGTTTGCAAAGAAAATTGCCCGCATACTCTCCGAATTGAAAGAGCGGACGAGCTTGCGGTTGACAATTTAATAAAAACGTCAGCCCACACGAGAGTGGGTATTGCCGCGGGAGCATCGACCCCGTCAGGCGTAATTCAGGAGGTACACAACAAAATGAGCGAAATGAATGAAAATTTCGAAGCAATGCTCGCAGAATCTTTCAAAACTTTAAATACAGGAGACATCGTTACCGGAACAGTAACCTACGTAACCGACGCTGAGATCCAGCTCGACGTTGGCGCACAGGTAACCGGCATTATCAAGGCTGAGCAGATCACAGACGATCCTTCTGTAAAGCTTACCGAGCTCTACAAGAAGGGCGACCAGATCGAAGGCAGAGTAGGCAGAGTAAGCGATATCGAGGGTATCGCAGAGCTTTCCAAGAAGGCTGTTGACAGCGCAAGAAACTGGCAGAAGATAGTTACTGCCAACGAAGAGAACGCTGTTGTTACAGGTAAGGTAGTTGAAGTTATCAAGGGCGGCGTAAACGTTCTCGTTGGCGCTACTAAGGTATTCGTTCCCGCTTCTCAGAGCGGTGTTGCTAAGGACGGCGACCTCGCAGTTCTTAAGGGACAGGAAGTAAGCCTCAAGATCATCGAGATCAAGGGCAACAGAGCTATCGGTTCTATCCGCGTTGTTCAGAGAGAGATCCGCCGCGCAAACGAGGCAGCTTTCTGGGAGAACATCGAGGAGGGTAAGGTATATACAGGTACAGTTAAGAGCATGACCGCTTACGGCGCATTCGTTGACCTCGGCGGCGTTGACGGTATGGTACATAAGACCGAGCTTTCCTGGAAGCCTATCGCTTCCCCCGCAGCAGTTGTATCTGTTGGCGACGAGATCACAGTATTCGTTAAGAGCTTCGACGCTGAGAAGAAGAGAATCTCTCTCGGTTACAAGACCGACGATACTAACCCCTGGTACCTCTTTACAAGCAAGTACGCGGTTGGCGACGTTGCATCTGTTAAGATCGTAAGCCTTATGCCCTTCGGCGCATTCGCTGAGATCGCTGACGGTGTTGACGGTCTTATCCACATCTCCCAGATCGCTCAGCAGAAGATCGGCAAGCCCGCTGATGTTCTCGAGGTTGGTCAGGTAGTTGACGTTAAGATCATCGCTATCGACGAGGAGAAGCAGAAGATAAGCCTCTCCATCAGAGCTCTTCTTGATGAGGCTCAGGCAGCAGCTGAGGCTATGCCCGAGGAGGCTGCAGAGGCCCAAGAAGCTGTAGAAGCAACCGACGCTGAATAATTTTAAACACTCAGGACTGCGGCGTCGCCGCAGTCCTTTTGTATCAAGGAGACAAAATGAATCTTTATTTAAAGCAACAATTCTTTTCTTGGGCCGACAGATTTTTTATATATGACATAGACGGCAGAGAGAAATACTACGTTGAGGGTGAGATATTCAGCTTTGGCAAGAAGCTCCATATCTATGACCTCGCCGATAACGAGGTCGCTTATATAGAGCAGAGACTTTTCTCGTTCTTCCCGAGATATACCATATACAAGGGCGACGACGCGGTCGCCGAGATAACCAAGGAATTCTCCTTTTTCAAGCAGGAATACACGGTTGACGGCCCCGGCTGGTCGGTGCTTGGGGACTTCTTTGACCACGAATATGAGATAACCCGTAACGGCGCGCCCGTGGCTGAGGTATCTAAGAAGTGGTTCACCTTTGGCGATGCCTACGAAATATTTATCAACGAGGATTCGGGAGCAGACGAGGTAAGTGTGCTTGCGACGGTCCTCGTCATCGACGCCTGCATTGAGGCGCAGAACAACTGACGGAGGTAGATATGTCTTATTTACACGGTGCCGAGAGGCGAGAGCTTCTTGCAAAAGAGCTTTCAGGAAAGCGCCTCGGTCTTATCACTAACCCCTCGGGTGTCTCACAAGAGCTTTACGCAACTGTTGACTATCTCTACGACAATTTCAAGCTGACCGCCCTCTTTTCTGCCGAGCACGGCGTTCGCGGAGACGCTCAGGCAGGCGAGAAGGTGGATACCTATATCGACGCCAAGACCTCGCTTCCCGTCTATTCGATGTACGGCAAGCAAAAGATCTCTCTCTCCGAGGCGCTTGACTCTATCGACTGTCTCGTCTATGATATTCAGGACGTGGGTCTGCGCTTCTATACCTACATCTACACTCTTGCAGAGGCGATGACTGCCGCTGCCGCTAAGGGAATTCCCGTAGTGGTGCTTGACAGATACGATCCGCTCGGTCTTACGAGAGTTGAGGGAACTCTGCTTGACGACAGCTTCTCGTCGGGAGTAGGCAAATTCTCGCTCCCCTCAAGATACGGTCTGACTGTCGGCGAGTTCGCTCGCTACGTCAACGCTGAATACTCTATGGGCTGCGACCTGCGAGTTATTCCCTGCGCCGATCTCTCAAGAGAGGATAACGCATTCTCGCTCGCGCTTCCGTGGGTGCTTCCCTCGCCCAATCTCCCCACCGTTGAAAGCACTGTCTGCTACGTTGGTACCGTGCTTTTTGAGGGTACGAATCTCTCCGAGGGCAGAGGCACGACCAAGCCGTTTGAGCTTATCGGCGCGCCTTGGCTTCGCGCGGACGAGCTGGTGTCGCACTTCAATTCAAAAGGAATCGAGGGTGCGATCCTTCGCTCTGCCTACTTCACGCCCACATTCTCAAAGCACGCAGGAGAGCTTTGCCGCGGATTTCAGATACATATAACAGACCGCGAAAGATTTGATCCCTTCTCTTTAGGGCTCTACCTCGTTGAATATATCCGCAATACCCACCCCGAATTTTCCTTCAGGGGCGAGAGTACGCTGACGGGAGAAGCAAAGGATCAGAAGCTCTTTATCGACCTTCTCCTCGGCACAGACGAGTTCCGCAAGGGCGCTCTTTGCGCCGAGCAGCTCATCGCCAAGCATTCAAAAAAGGTAGCGGAGTTCAAGAAAAATAGCGAGAAATATTGGTTGTATTCTTGAGAGATCTTAAATAAAATGAACAGCGAAAAAGAATTGCCGAAAAGAAAAGATATACGGCTTAAAAATTATGATTACAGCTCTCCCGGCGGATATTTCTTAACAATATGCACGTCGAAAAGGCGCAATTATTTTTGGGAAAATGTAGGGGCGACCATTGGTCGTCCGCAAGACGTTACCTTATCGCAGCGTGGAAATATAGTAAAGGAAGCTATAAACAATATTCCGAAAATATACCCTGCATTAGAAGTTGATTGTTATGTGATAATGCCCGATCATATTCACATATTATTGATTGTTCGCGCCGATGAATACGGACGACCAATGGTCGCCCCTACAATGTCAAGAGTTGTGCAACAATTGAAAGGATATATCACCAAACGCATTGGCCATTCTATTTGGCAAAAACTTTTCGTCGATCACATTATCCGAAATCGTGAGGATTATGAGAAACACATAAAATACATTTACGAAAACCCTGCCCGTCTGTATTGCGATGAATTATACACAGAATAATATCGAAATCAAGCTTTCTTTTTACACTTTGTACAAAAGGAAATTTGGTAAAAGCCCTTGACAAGCAAGGGCTTTTATTGTATAATAATAAAGATAATAATATTCGCAAAGAGGGAGGTTTTTGAAAATGAAAATTACTTTTTCTGATCCTTCTGTTTTTTTTCAGAACCCCGCAGCTGAAAAGAATACCGCCCTCGTCGCCGAGACATCTCTTTCCCGTGATGTCTCCGTTAACTGTTCTAAATACGTTGTTTTTCCCGGTTTTGTCGATGTGCACGTGCATTTTCGAGAGCCGGGTTTTTCTTATAAAGAGACTATTGCGACAGGTAGCGCGGCGGCGGCAAGAGGAGGATATACGGCAGTCTGCACGATGCCGAATCTCAATCCCGTTCCCGACAGCTACGAAAATCTGAAACAGCAGTTAGATATAATAAACAATGACGCTAAGATCAAGGTGATCCCCTTTGGAAGCATAACGCGAGGCGAGATGGGACTTGCCCTCTCGGATCTCGAGGAGCTTGCTCCTTCTGTATGCGGCTTCTCGGACGACGGTCGCGGAGTTGATAATTCCTCGCTTATGGAGGAGGCTATGCAAAGAGCGAAAGCGCTCGGCAAGGTCATCTCGGCGCACTGCGAGGACGGCACGCAAGAGAAGGACTCGCCCGAGGCTGAATACAAGCAGATAGAGCGCGACATCGCGCTTTGCAAGAAAACAGGCGTGGCGTACCACGTCTGCCACATATCGACCAAGGAGAGCGTTGAACTCATACGCCGCGCTAAAGCCGAGGGCGTGAACATCACCTGTGAGACAGCTCCCCACTACCTCGTCCTCTCTGACAAGGACGTACGCGACGACGGCAGATACAGAATGAATCCCCCGCTTCGCGCCGAGGCAGACAGACTTGCGCTGCTTGAGGGCATCAAGGACGGCACGATAGATATGATCGCAACCGACCACGCGCCTCACTCGGCAGAGGAAAAATCAAAGGGGCTTAAGAGTCTCAACGGTATCGTCGGACTTGAATGTGCCTTCGCGGTGCTCTACACCGAGCTTGTAAAAAGCGGCTTTATCACGCTTGAGCGGCTTGTTGAGCTTATGTCGCACAATCCCGCAAAGAGATTTGGAATACAGCCCGACGGCTATTGCATCTTCGATCTTGAAAACGAATACGAGATAAATACCGACGAGTTTGCCTCGATGGGCAAATGCACGCCCTTTGAGAGCAAAAAGGTCTTTGGCAGATGCATAGCGACAGTATCGCAGGGACAACTTGCTTATCTTGATAAGTCGGTAGCTACAGAAAGTTAAAAGATCCTTACCCATATCCGCTTTTTCTTTTGACTCGAAAGGTGCAAAAGAAAAAGCTAACAAAAAGAAAACACCGTTTGGGAGTTTCGCTCGTTGCGACGAGCGACCAAGGCTCCGCCTTTGGAAACCGCAAGCTTTTTGAAAAAAGCTTGAGCAAAAACTTCAATGGCGGCATTTCTCTTCACAATAAAATCCCCTCATTCAAGTTCTTTGCGCCACTTTCTCCGAAAGAAAGTGGCAAAAAACCAAATATAAACTAACTTCACAAATAAACTCTTCACAAATAAACTTCACAAACTAATACAGAGGTGCAAAATGGCAAAGAGAACAGACATCAAAAGAGTAATGATAATCGGATCCGGTCCTATCGTTATCGGTCAGGCGGCTGAATTTGACTATGCAGGCACGCAGGCGTGTCTTGCGCTTAAGGAGGAAGGCTATGAGGTAATCCTCGTAAACTCCAACCCCGCAACGATAATGACCGATACCACCATAGCAGACAAGGTCTATATGGAGCCTCTGACACTTGAATATATCGCTAAAATAATCCGCTACGAGCGTCCTGACGCTATTCTCCCCGGAATCGGAGGTCAGACAGGACTTAACCTCGCTATGCAGCTTGAGAAGAAGGGTGTTCTTAAGGAATGCTGCGTTGAGCTTCTCGGTACTTCGAGCGAGTCTATTGAGCGCGCAGAGGACAGAGAGCTCTTCAAGGAGCTCTGCCAGTCTATCGGCGAGCCTGTCATCCCCTCCGAGATCACCTACAGCCTTGAGGAAGCTAAGGCTGCGGCAGAGCGCATCGGCTACCCCGTAGTTCTCCGCCCCGCATTCACTCTCGGCGGCACGGGCGGCGGATTTGCATACAACGAGGCAGAGCTTATCGAGGTAGGCACAAACGCCTTCAGGCTCTCGCCCGTTCATCAGGTACTTATTGAGAAGAGCGTCAAGGGCTACAAGGAGATCGAATTCGAGGTAATGCGCGACGGCGCTGACCACGCGATCACCATCTGCGGAATGGAGAATATCGACCCCGTCGGCGTTCACACAGGCGACTCTATCGTCGTAGCTCCGGTCATGACGCTTAGCGATCACGACCTCAAGATGCTCAACGACAGCGCGCTCAAGCTTATCAAGGAGCTCAAGATAGAGGGCGGCTGTAACGTACAGTTCGCGCTCAACCCCAACTCATCCGAGTACTATCTCATCGAGGTCAACCCCCGCGTTTCGCGTTCCTCCGCGCTCGCATCCAAGGCATCGGGATATCCGATAGCTCGTGTTACCGCAAAGATCGCAGTCGGTATGACGCTTGAGGAGATCAAGATAGCAAACACCACCGCGGCGTTCGAGCCTCAGCTCGACTACGTTATCGCTAAGTTCCCCCGCTTCCCGTTCGACAAGTTCACCACCGCCTCCAACCAGCTCGGCACGCAGATGAAGGCTACCGGCGAGGTAATGGGAATCGGCTCTAATCTCGAGGAAGCGCTTCTCAAGGGCATGCGCTCACTTGAGGTCGGCGTATATCACGTATATCACGCAAAGTTTGACAATATGACCGACGGCGAGATCCTCGACTACATCTCGTCCTTCCGCAGTGATAACATCTTCGGAATCGCAGAGCTTCTCGCACGCGGCGTGAGCGTAGAGAAGATCCACGGGATCACCGAGATCACCCCTCTCTTCCTTGAGGCTATAAAGAAGATCGTCGATATGGAAGAGACACTCAAGGCTCATCGCTTTGAGCTTGAGACTCTCACCGAGGCAAAGAAGATGGGATTCTCAGATAAGTACGTCGCGAGAATGTGGAAATGCAGCGAGATGGAAGTCTATAATTTCCGTAAGCAGCACTCTCTCTTCCCTGTGTTCCGCATGGTCGATACCTGCCACACAGGCGCTTATATCCCCTACTTCTACTCGTCCTACACAGGTGAGAACACCTCTGTTATCTCAGACAGAAAGAAGATCGTGGTTCTCGGTGCAGGTCCTATCCGTATAGGTCAGGGCGTTGAGTTTGACTACTCAACAGTCCACGCTGTATCCACCATCAAAAACTCGGGCTACGAGGCGATCATCATCAACAACAACCCCGAAACCGTTTCAACAGACTACGATACATCAGATAAGCTCTACTTCGAACCCCTCACCCTTGAGGACGTTCTCAGTATCCACGATAAGGAAAAGCCCGTCG
>CALCTA010000137.1 GCA_937893945.1 uncultured Clostridia bacterium
GTCGTCCGCGGGCGTTCAATGAACGCCCCTACAGGTTTAATTGTTACCTTAATATATGTCTGTAGGCAAAGGGTCTCTCTTTCTGCATTGAAAACACGCCAAGGCGCGCGAAAAAAACGCCGAAAGCCTTAAGAAGCGCGGCAGAGTAAGCCCTCGGGAAATACCGCAGCACCGCTCCCTGCAGTAGTCCGAAGGCTCGGATATGAAATTTTACCTGACCTATTATAACACATACGAGAGCCTTTGTCAACCTCAAAAAAGCAGAGAGAGACTATATTATCATCAGAATGCCCGAGACGGCGCAGATAATGGCGAATATTCTCGAGAGGGTCGTAGAGCCGAGCTTCCCGAGCAGAAGTCCGCCGACCACTCCGCCTATCACGGCGGCGAGGAACACAAGCTCGACACCGTATGCCCCTAACGGCAGAGAGCCGCCTGCTGAGAATGACGAGAAGAGCGATGACAGACCGCCGTCGGTGGATGAAGCGTATCTTGCGAGAGTGAGCAGAGAGAGAGGAACGGTTACGCAAAGAGAGCTTGCAAAGACAGAGCGGCGGCTCTCCTCGTCCTTTGGGAGCAACTTAGAGAGCGCGAGTGTTATGATTATTCCGCCGCCCGCGCCGAGAAGTCCGTTGATAAATCCGCCGAGCGCTCCGCAAAAGACCAGAAGCGCTAATGAAACAAGCGCTTTTTTGCTTATTTTTATTCTCATACCGCTCCACCTGCCCGAAATAAAGTAATTTTAAGTGCAAATCTCCAAAAAAACTTGAAAAATCTGAGATTTTATGTTATAATGTATTATCTGTATTTATGCCCATTTTTATGAATTTAATTCTTTTTGTATAGAAATTCTCAAAGGAGGCCCATATGGCAAACAAGAAAAATAATTCCTCCATATCAAAAAAGGATCTCGCCACGGCTAAAAAGGTGGCAAAGCACGTCGCTCCGAGCAAGTCGGAGAGAAAAAAGATATACAGAAGGAGCGGATTTAAGAAGGCTGTGCCTTATATCCTGATGCTCTTCGCTCTGGTGCTTGCGATATGCTTTATTATCGTGCGCCTCGCGGGTATCGAGGACGGAGCGGGAGTAGTGGGTAACTACATACAGCTCTTCTTCTGCGGACTTCTTGGCAGCTCGGCATTCCTTTTGCCTCTGCTTTTCGGATATATAGGCGTCAGCTGGTGTATATTCCACGTCAATTTCCCCGCAGCCGATGCGAGAAAGGAAAGCGACAGATACGACGATTACAGAAGAGCGCGCAAGAGCGTTATTTCGAGAACCGTGTTCTCGTGCATCGCCGTATATATGCTCTCGGTGATACTCGGAGTGTTCGCAGACCCGTCGGTATTTGAATTTGCTTACTTCTGGGAGACTGCCGTAGAGGATCTTGAAGGCGGCGGACTTCTCGGCGCGCCGGTGGCTTATTTTATGACTATCGCCTTCCAGCCCACCATATCGCTCGTGATCCTCTTTATACTTCTCGCGGTAGTTCTGCTCTTTGCGGTAGGACTTACGCCCGATTATATCATCACGCAGATAAAGTATCGCCGTCAGCTCCGTGAGGAGAACGTTGACTTTGAGGACGATTACGATGCGAGAAAGATAGAAGCGCTTAAGGCAAAGGAGCTTGAAAGAGCAAAGAAGAAGAGAAAGAAGCAGCTCGAGGCGGCTCGCAAGCAGGAAGCAAGGAGACAGGCTGAGGCTGAGGCGGCAATGCTTGAGGACGAGGAGATAACTCTCCAGCCTGTGCGCCAGATGCCCGAGAAAAAGAAAACCAGAGCAGCGGCAATGAATACGGGTGATAGCGTGGACGATCTCACTGCCGATATCGGTGCTGTAGATGACGCTCCCTTTGAGGCAACCGAGGCGACTGCCGCGGATAGCTCAGAGCCCGAGATGTTTGATATTCCCACAGAGACAAAGCCCGAAACCAAGGGCGCGGGCACTGCCGCGGATTACGGCGGAGATTCTATTATTGACGGAGATAGCGGCTTTATGGATCTCGATTCTATAAAGAAGAACGCAAAGCCGCGCGCGGCAGCACCCGCTAAAGCGCTTGACCTTAACGAGATGACGAGCGAGGAGCTCGCGGCGGATCTTGCCGAGGTCGCTCCCGAGGATAAGACCGAGGAAGAAGAGGATATCGTAACTCCTTACGTTTTCCCGCCTGTAGATATGCTCGCTCCCAATCAGAACCCTGCCGATACCGAAAGAGAAAAGGAGCTTCGCGAGACAGCAAACCGTCTTCAGCAGACGCTCAAGAGCTTCAGAGTAGATATCGAGGCTATACAGTATTCAAGAGGTCCTACGATAACACGTTACGAGCTCAAGCCCGCAGTCGGAACGAGAGTTCGCTCTATAGCCAACCTCGTTGACGATATCGCGCTCAGCCTCGCTACCTCGGGCGTTCGTATAGAAGCGCCTATTCCGAATAAGGCGGCTGTCGGTATCGAAGTACCTAACCGCGTACGCGCGACGGTATATCTGCGCGACCTTATCGAGAACGAGAAGTTCTCCGAGGCAAAGAGCAAGCTTACATCCTGTCTCGGTATGGACGTAGGCGGTAACCCCGTTTACTTTGATATAACCAAGATGCCCCACCTGCTTATCGCGGGTGCTACGGGTATGGGTAAGTCGGTATGTATAAACTCTGTCATCATCAGCTTGCTTTATAAGGCTCGTCCCGAGGACGTAAAGCTCATACTTATCGACCCCAAGAAAGTAGAATTCAATATCTACAAGGATATTCCTCACCTTTATGCGCCTATAGTCAGCGATCCTAAGAAGGCGGCAGGAGCGCTTGCCTCTGCCGTTGCCGAGATGGAGCGTCGCTTCGAGCTTATAGAAGAGGTCGGAGTGCGTGATATAGGCACCTACAACGCGGTAACAGAGAACGATCCCGAGAAGGAAAGAATGCCGCATATGGTCATTATCATAGACGAGCTTGCGGACCTTATGATGACCGCTCCCGACGAGGTCGAATCCTGCATCTGCCGTCTCGCGCAGAAGGCGAGAGCCGCGGGAATACACATCATCATCGGTACTCAGCGTCCTTCCGTTGACGTCATCACGGGACTTATCAAGGCTAATATCCCCTCGAGAATTGCTTGCACGGTCGCGTCTCAGGTCGATTCGCGTACTATCATCGATATCGCGGGCGCTGAGAAGCTTATCGGTAGAGGTGATATGCTCTTCGCTCCGGTTGGCGCGGCAAAGCCTATGAGAGTTCAGGGCGCGTTCGTAAGCGAAGCTGAGGTAGAGAAGATAGTTTCCTTTATCAAGGCTAACAACTCTGCGGCAAGATACAACAGCGACTTTATCAACAGTATGGAAGAGAA
This sequence comes from uncultured Clostridia bacterium, assembly GCA_937893945.1. Classification (GTDB taxonomy): domain Bacteria; phylum Bacillota; class Clostridia; order Oscillospirales; family CAG-272; genus HGM12713. The sequence continues at coordinate 3,339 of CALCTA010000137.1, forward strand.
CGCCAAGAACTGCGGAATGCTCGGCAAGAAGGGCGGAGCGGCTGCGGCAAGTGATGCTGACGGTGGCTCTGAGGATGGCGGAGACTCCAAGTTCCGCGACGCAGTCAAGCTTGCGGTAGAGGAAGGAAAGATATCCACCTCGCTTATGCAGAGAAGACTTGGCGTGGGATATGGCAGAGCGGCTAAGATAATAGATACCATGGAGCAGCTCGGATACGTCTCCAAGCCCGACGGAAACAAGCCGCGCCGCGTGCTTCTTACGATGGAAGAATATATGAACCGTGTTTCCGAGGGTACGCTTGGCGGAAACGAATAATAAGCTGTGAAAGGAAAATGCTATGAGAACTAAATTCTTTATGAGATTTCCCGGCAGTCGCGCTAAGGCGTTCACGCTCAGCTACGATGACGGCGTAGAGCAGGATATCCGCTTTATTGAAATGATGGACAAGTACGGACTTAAGGGTACGTTCAATCTCAATTCGGGCATTACCTCGCCCGAGGGAACGAAATTCCCCAAGGGGCAGATACACCGTATGCTTTCCGCCTCTGACGTTAAGAAGTACTACGGCAAGAACGGAAACGAGGTCGCAACTCACGGCTACACTCACCCGTGGCTCGAGAAGCTTACACCTGCGGGAGTTGTCTATGAGATAATGAAGGACAGGGAAGAACTCGAAAATATGTTCGGCAGAATAGTGCGCGGACACGCTTACCCCTACGGAACCTACAGCGATAGCGTGGTAGAGGCTCTCCGTCAGTGTGGAATAGTCTATGCGAGAACAATAAAGAGCACGGGAAGCTTTGATATGCCTACCGATTGGCTCAGACTTCACCCGACCTGCCACCACGATGATCCCCGTCTCTTTGAGCTTATAGAAAAATTCAAGGCTTATAAGGGCGACGAGCCTAAGCTCTTCTACGTATGGGGACATACCTTTGAGTTTGAGCAGAAGAATAATTGGGATAGAGCAGAGGATATGTGCAAGGCTATCTCAGGCTGTGATGACGTTTGGTATGCGACCAATATGGAGATATACGAATATACCAAGGCGTACGAGGCGCTTGTGTTCTCTGCGGATATGACAAAGGTGCATAATCCCACCTCAACCGAGGTCTTCTTCAGCCTTAATAAGAAGGAATACTCCATCGCCCCCGGCGAGACGATATTCTTTGAATGATAAACAGAAATACCACCCGAGAGGGTGGTATTTTTTAATAAGAGAGAATCGTAAACGGGAGGATAATATCCTCCCCTACAGACGAATAATAAGACATCAATTAAACCCGTAGGGGCGGATTCCATATCCGCCCGTTCCTTTTCGGGAGCATA
>CALCTA010000138.1 GCA_937893945.1 uncultured Clostridia bacterium
ACCCAAGCTTTCCCTTCATTAAAGTTCTTTTGGTTCTTTTCTTTCAAGAAAAGAACAGAAAAACGCGTCCTTAAATCTAACTTTTAAGCGCTTTCTTCCTCTATGCACAGCACGGCGACAGAGACGTCGTCGTTTGAATGAGATCGGGCGTATTTGAGGATAAGGTCGGCGACGCGCGACGCTCCCGAGCTTTCGATATTCTGTCTGAGCAGGTCAAAGAGGTAAGGACATTCCTCCTCGCCGCCTGTAACTCCGTCGCTCATCATGACCACGACGTCGCCGACGTCAAGCTCAAGGTCAAGCACGCGCGCATCTGTTTTATCAAGGATGCCGAGCGGCATCGTGCGCGAGCGGAGCTTAAAGAGCCTGCCGCCGCGATAGATATAGGTCGGCGCGGCGCCGCACTTATAGAACACGGCTCTGCCCGAAACTCTGTCAAGCTCCATCATATCAAGCGTAGCTGAGCATTCGTGCGCGCTCGTATCCGAGCGGCTTTTCAGGCAGGAATTGAGCATCTGCAATATTTCGCGGTTCATACCGCCCACGGCAAGCATATTTTTCATAAATCCCACCGTCAGCTCGCTCATTGCCGCCGCCTCGCGTCCTGAGCCCATTCCGTCGCTGATGAGCGAGAAAAATCTGCCGTCCTTGTTCTCAAAGGTCAAAAATGAGTCTCCGCAGTAGCTCTCTCCGCCCTTTGAGGCGCTTCTCGTAACGCTCGCGACACGAAAGCGATTTGCTTCGCAAAGACCAAGGCTTCCCTCGTCTCCGCGACCGCAACGGCGCACCGCGAGAGCCGATCTGTCCATACTCACTCCGAGCGCCTCTGATACCGCATCCGCGATCTCCTCGGCTCGTTCCTCAAGAATTTTTCTGCTCTCACCCTTGATATATACCTTTTTTTGCCGCTTTCCGTAGGCTACCACGCCAACGATCCCCGCATCAAGCCTGTCAAGCACTCTGCAAAGCTTAGTGCTCTCGGAAAGCTCCGGTATATATTCCTCGCTTTCGTCCTCCATACCGCGACCAAGCAAGCCAGAGAGCGCCTTGTAGCCTCGATCTCCCGAGAAAAGCTCGCCGTCCTCATCGGCATGGCGGTTTCGCACCTCAAAATTATAGTTTATCTCATCGATGATATCAGGCAGTCTTGCGCATCTGTTTGATATATCACGCGAAAAATCCTCACGAGCGACAAAGCCCTTCTGCTCAAGCGTACAAGCAAGTCGGGATGCCTCAGCGCCGATATTTCCGCCCTCGCGGCATCTTCCGTATTCCGAGCAGCCTGCGCAGGAGCTTTCAAATCCTCTCTTGCATATGCTTTTCAGCTCAGCGATTCGAGGAAATCTCAGCTTCATTTCTTCAAAAAGATCCGAGAGGCGAGCAAAAGCCTCACTCATCGCCGCCATTCGTCTGTTCATCTCAAACAGCCGCGCGCTGTCAAGCTCGCTTTCCTCAAGAACTCTGCATCGAACCTTGCTTGAGGCTCGGGAATTCTCACTCTCTTTGGAAGAATTAACGCTTATCCGCGCTATCACCGAAAACAAGAGACATCCCGCAATAATTCCGCCTACCGTTCCCTCAAGCGCGTATATTCCCTTGATATAAAAGGCGTATCCGAGAGATGCCGCCAAGGATGATACCGAGATCAAGGTGGGGGATATTTTCGCAAAAACGCCCGACGAAAGCGCGCAAAACAGAAAAATCGGTGTCATAGTGGGGGAATATGCAAGTCCTATGACTGTAGCCGCAAGAAGTCCTCTCAAGAACGAGCGCCTGCTGCCAATAAGAAGTGTCAGCAGTATTCCCCCCGTAACCGCTACAGACGCTCCGTAGATATTGAGGGGCGCCGCGCCGTAGGCGCATATTCCGAGAAGCGCGAGAAGTCCGATCTCGTAGCGGTAATCAACGCCGTCCTCGCGCGTCCTGTCAAAATATCCGCAGAGAATATATGTGGCGATAGGTGATATGACTACAGACAGCAAAAGCCCAAAGAGGTCGTAGTAGAGAAATCCGCCACCTATGAGAAAGGATAGCGAGATAACGAAAGAGCCAAGCGTCGCGCCTAAAACTCTGTAGGCTCTCTTTTCAAGAAAGAGGATCGCTGCAAGCTCGTGAAGTGAGCGCTTTCCCTCTGAGCGAGGAAATGGAAAATCTACGGTCAGACGGATCAGTACGCGAGCGAGAATAAGAGCCGCATATACGCCGATGAAGGTCGCCGCAACGCCGCCGTCAAATCGCAAAAGTGAGGAGATCAGCAGCCCGATCAGAATAAAGGGCGCGTTTTTGTCGGCGGACGCGAGAAGCGCAACTCCGAACGGATACGCCCCAAAGGGAAGAGAGCAAAGCCCTGAAAGATAACCGCAAAAGCCGTAAAGAGTAGCGGGGAGCAGTCCTCTTATTATTTTTGTTGTAGAGGAGACCCGTGTTTCCGTCTCTGAGCGAAGCTTGTCCATTTTTTCTTCCTTTCTTTTTATAGTACTCTGTATTTTAGCATATCTGCCGCGCGTTATCTGTCGTATTTTGCGTTTATCGATCTTTCTTTTCTAAAGCTTCTCCATAGACTGAAAAGTCCGGTCGCTATGAGCATATAGCCGAATATTTTTCGGAGAATATCTCCGTCAAGCGCGAGGGCTGCCGACGAGCCGAGCAGAGCGCCGATAATTCCCGAGAGCGCCATCAGCACGAGCGCGCCGCCGTATATCCTTCTGCGCGGCAGATGCACCGCGAGAGACGCGCCCGAGGAGAATATAAAGAACATAAGATTGAAGGACTGCAGAGCAAGCTGAGAGTCTCCGCCGAGCAAGCGCAGATATACCACGAGAAGTCCTCCGCTCCCCATTCCCATTCCCGATAGTATGGCTATCAGGCAGGGAAGGGCAAAAAGAAATAAAAGTCCCCACACGGCGCACTACCCAAGAAAGAAGAGAGAGAGCAAAAAGCCGACTACAGCGCCGATAACCACGAAAAGCAGAGAGAGCAACAGCCTTCCTATCAGCTTTCCTGCATTTTTTCTTTTTTGCGGTTCAAGCGTGCCTACTATTCTCCGTGCCTCATCAATAAGCTCGCTCTCGCTTCTTTTCTCCGCCTCGCTCGATTGTCTCAAAATAAAATACGCGCTCTCGAAAGCCTTGCTGCCGCTCAGCTTCATCTCGACGAATCGCCTTTGAATTCCTTTAACCATATTAAGATCACCCTTTTGTTTTTTAGTAGTTTTTCCTTTTTTTCGGTCTGTAAAACACATTGCCGAGAAAATGTATAAATTGTCTGTGTTTTTTTAAAAAAAAGATGAGTAAACAACAATTTTTTCTCAAAAAGTGTATTGACAAAGCTTACGGAATCCTATATAATATAATTGTGTTATTCGACAAAAGCCGAATGTTTGCGGCAAAAATCGAATTCACCCCCCGGATTATTTTTATGCAAAGGAGAATCTTTATGAAGTCCACCGGAGTAGTTCGCAAGGTAGATGAACTTGGAAGAATTGTGCTTCCTATCGAAATCAGAAAGGTGCTGGACATCAAGCAGAAGGACGCTATTGAGATCTTCACTGACAGTGACAGAATTATTTTGCAGAAGTATCAGCCTGCTTGCATTTTCTGCAATAACGCGGATAACGTAGTATATTTCAACGGCAAGCGTGTTTGCTCTGCATGTGTTGAAAAGCTGAAGTCTCAGTTCTGATCAGCGGTTCTGTTTGAGCTTGACAGTCCTAAATAGCGCTTACAAACGTCGGCAGATGGGTCTCCCTACTGCCGATTTTGTATTTTTGGGTGAATTTATGGACAAAGATGCTTTATGCGTCTGTAGGGAGGATATTATTCTCACGCTTTTATTAAATTAAATCTACATCGCACGAACCTGTAGGGGCGGATTCCATATCCGCCCGTTCCTTTTCGGGAGCATATGGAATGCTCCCCTACAGGAGAATATTAAGACGAAAATTAAAACCTGTAGGGGCGACCATCGGTCGTCCTTACAATCAAAATATTAAATATCGCACAAATCCTGTAGGGACAGTGCGGCCATATTTGCTCCGCAAATTGACTGTCCTAAAGGGCGTTCAATGAACGCCCCTACGGATTTAATTGTTACCTTAATATTTGCCTGTAGGGAAGGGGTCTCTCCTCACGCCTTATCCTACTTTATTTTGAACAAACAAAAAACAGAGAAGCGGTTGCTTCTCTGTTTTTAATTATTTGTTTAAACCTTTACTTTATCCTCACAAGGCGCGAGAGAGCGGCTGAGAGTGATGCCGCGAGAGCGTCTATGTCCTCTTTCGTGCTATATTCCGACAGGCTTACGCGCAGTGAGCAATCCGCGTCTGCCGCTGAGAGACCGAAGGCAACGAGCGCACCGCTCGGACCTTTGGCGTGCGACGAGCAGGCAGAGCCGCTTGATACGAAAATGCCGTCTGCCGAGAGGAAATGGAGCATTGTCTCGCTCTTTATGCGCGGAAGCGTGAGGTTGATGATGTGGCTCACGCGCGCGCCTTCGGGAGAGTTTATGCGAAGTCCGAGAGTTTGGAGCTTCTCGGTGGCATAGAGATAAAGCTCCTCAAGATGCGCTTCTATCTCGCCTCTCCTGCCCATAAGGTCTGCGACCGATGCGCCAAATGCGGCTATTCCTATAGTGTTCTCAGTGCCCGAGCGTAGTCCCTTTTCCTGACCGCCGCCGAAAAGCACGGGAGATATCTTTCTCTTTTTAAGCATCTCAGCCGAGATATAAAGTCCGCCGACCCCCTTTGGAGCGTGAAGCTTGTGTCCGCTTACGCTGACGAGGTCTGCTCCGAGCGAGCTTGGGGAAAATCTCAGCTTCATAAAGCCCTGAACGGCATCGCAATGCGTGATAGCCTCGGGGTATTTTTCTTTTATCTCGCCAAAGGCGTCCTCAACGGCGTATCTTGCGCCTGTCTCGTTGTTGACGAGCATAAACGAGGCGAGGAATATCTTCTTATCAAGCGAGGCGCGGAGCGCATCCATATCAAGAATACCGCGCTTCGTGGGTATCTTTACTATCTCGAAGCCCTCTTTTTCGAGTGCCGCGGCGGTGTTTAATACAGAGGAATGCTCGGAATCGCTTATGAGTATTCTCGTGGCGTCGCGTCTTTCCTTAGCGTGCGCACAGCCGAAAAGCGCGAGAGCGGTAGCTTCTGTTCCCGACGAGGTAAATATAAATTCTCCGTCTCTGCTTCGTACTCCGAGCGCGCTGAGTATCGCCTCGCGCGCCGTCTTCAGCTCTGCCTCTGCTCTCTGTCCGAGCGAGTGGAGAGAGGACGGGTTGCCATAGACACCAAGCATTTCTTCTATTTTGCGCTTAGCCGCATCCGAGAGCGGCGTTGTCGCGCTGTTGTCAAGATATATTTCTTTTCTGTCTGTCATAATATGTTCCTGTTTAACGGAATCTGAATGCGTCAAGCATCATTTCCACATCCTCAAGATGAGCGTCAAAGCGGTCGGCGTGAGCGGTGTAGGTTATGGAATAGAGCAGGTCGTTGTAAACGAATACCGTCTGCATCACGCGAAGCTCACTGCCACCGTAGATAGCCTTGTATGTGTAAGAAACCGCGTCAAGCTCAAAGACCTTGCGCTCGCTGCGCTCGACAAATTCATATCCCGAAAGATTTTTCTTATAGTCCTCGTCGCAAAGCTCGAGGTATTCCTCGACTGTCATCGGCTCGTCGGGGGTGTAAGCTGTAACGCTTACGTTAGGCTTGCCGCTCTCAGCGAAGTAGGTGTAGGAATGCTCGTCGGAGAGGTCGGTTATCCAGCTTGTAGGAGCGTAAAAGACGTAGTTATGGTCGTCGCTTGATGCAAGCTTCATTCCCGAGGGAGTTTTTTTGTCAGTCTCGTTGTCGTTCTTCAGGGATTTTTCGGTAAGCACGAACTCGCTTCTTATCTTTTCAAAGGTCTCGGCGTATTCGGGAAAATCCTTGGTGTTGCAGTAGAAGGAGAGAATTACCGCATCCTCGCCGTGAATAGAGATGTACTGTATTGCCTTTGTGGTGGCGTTCTCGGCTGTGGAAAAGTCAAATTCTATGCGCGCGGCAGGAGCGTCCTTGCCGAGCTTCGAGTCCTTTCTCGAGAAGCTGAAGTCAGGGTAGGTGCTCGTGCATTCCTCAAGGTGCTTTGCAACGTATCCGTCAAGCGTAGCGTTCGCATCTTCGAGAGGATAATATCTCGCGCTTGCGATAACGTTGAGCCCGAAGTGTGCCGAGGAGATACCGCTCGAGCGGTTGTCGCTCCAGTCCTCAGGAACGTAAAGAATGAAGGGCTCGCCCTCAAGCGTTACCGAAGTCATACCGTTCGGAACACCGTCGTCCGAGCAGGCTGAAAAAAGCATAAGGCAAGCAAGCGCCAGAAGCACCAAGGTTAAAAGCTTTCTTGACATAATTATATAAAGTCCTCTTTTCTGTGGAATTTGCAAAAAAGGTGAAAATCAGGCATTATTCGCCCTCTCTCTTTATGATAACAAAAAATAACGCTTCTATCAAGCGTTAATTTGTTAATTTTTATAATTTTTGATGGAAGTTGCGGCTTGGAATAGGAGATACCTTACCTACCGCGATAAATTTAGAATAAAATCTGTAGGGGCGACCATCGGTCGTCCGTTTTCCTAATTAAAGATCATTTTCCGCCGATAACGCTTTTTCTTTTGACACACAAGGCGCAAAAGAAAAAGCTTAGCAA
>CALCTA010000139.1 GCA_937893945.1 uncultured Clostridia bacterium
ATATTGATTGAAGTATGTAGGCATCCAGAACACTACGCTGGTTCTGATAACGCCCGTTATCATTGCTATAAGCGTAAATTTAATTATCTGACGCTTGAAAAGCGCTTTGACACCCACGCCCTTTTGATTTTCCTGCTTCTCAAATTGATCGTAGCGGATTATTCCCTTTCTCTCAAATAAAGTCGCAAAACCAAACACCGCGATAGCCATAGCCACGAGCGCTATAGAGCTTGAATAGAATACTCCCTGCCAGGTCAGAAGAGCCGCGGCAAGTCCCGCAACGGGAGAGCCGAAGAATGACGAGAAGGTGTAGCCAACGCTGCATCTTGTGGTGTATATCGGCTCGGTGTTCTCAGCCACCAGTCTTGTCATAGGCGCGTATATCATAGAAAGCGAGAAGCCGGTAAAACCGTATGCAAGCGTTGCCATAAGAGGTGTTGCCGAGACGTTGACGAATACGACATTACTGATGCCCGCAAGTAGAAGTCCCACGCTCATCATATATTTTGCCTTGATCCTGTCGCCGATGATCCCGTTTATAAGCTGACCTACAGCGTACAGAATAAAGTAAAGAGAGGAAAGCTTACCTATCAGCGCCTCATCGTAAAGGCCGCTCTCTATCATATGAGGAGTTACGGCACTAAGTATATTTCTCGCGTAATATACCGCGAGATATGCAAGGCAGCAAAGTCCGCCAAGATAGATGGCGTTCATCGCGCTTTTATTTTCACGAAGTTTCATTTTTCTACCTGATTTCATGCTACTATGGGAAAATTTTGCTAAAAAGTTCTCACAAAGGATATTATATCACTTTTTTTACTCTTTTGCAATCTGTATGATCGATATTTATTAATTTATTTTAAGAAATCAAACGGGAACACCGAAGTGTTCCCGTTTGATCTATCTTCATCAATATCTTCTCTGATAGTTACTTCCGCGATTGCCGTTTCCTTCGCCTGTGTCGTATCTATCGTTATTGCCGTTGTTCTTATTTTCACCCTTGTACTTGCGAACCGTCTTGATTATGAATATTATCATACCGACAACAAGCGCCAACAAAGCGATGATGATTACGATATCCGTAGGTGAGAAGCTCTTACCAAATACGTTCTCGGTGGTGTCTATCACAACTACTATCGGTATTTCGGTCTTCTCGGTAAACTCGCGGAGCGCGAAGTTCACAGTCTCCTCGTTGACCGTAAGCTCAGAAAGGTTTGTAACGTGGGGCTCTGTCATATTGCTACGGTCAGTCTTATTCATAAACGAGGACTCAAGTCCCATATCTTCTACCGTATCTGCCATCTTGCTTATAGCCATCGCGAGATTTGAGGAAATAGAAAATTCGTAGTATTCGGAATTTATAGAGCTGTGCATAGCCGAGCCAAATGCTGTGGTCTCGTCGCCAAAGCTCTCGCTTATCTTATAATGCACGTTGTCTCCTACCCATGCAATAGTGTAGTAGCCGTCGTATTCTTCATTTGTAAGGAAAACTATAAGTATATTGTCCTCTGTCGCGCTACTCGTTCCAAATTCGGATATGTAGGTGCTTTTTGCGTATGTTCCAAATTCCTTTTCGTCGTAAACTATCCTTCCGCCGTTGAGAATACTGCCAAATCCGTCGGCAAGCATTGAGATGAGCATTGCCGTGATGATTATCGTGATAAATATCGGGAACATCAGCGCGCTAAGAAGACCGCCGCCACCGTAAAAATGTCTGTGCGGGCGATGTCCGAAGCCGCCGTAAAATCCACCGTGAAATCCGCCTCTCGGCCCTCCTCTGAAGCCACCGCCGCCAAATCCGCCGCCGCGCGAGCCTCCTCCGAAGCTGCCGCCGCCAAATCCGCCGCCGCGTGATCCTCCTCCGGGTCCTGCCATAAGATATTACCTCTTTTCTTGATTTTTTGCCGCTAAAGCACAAGAGTTGTCCTATTTTTTCGCTCCCGTAGGATCGCGCTATACCAACACTTATTCGAGCGGCAGTCTGTTCATTCAATATTTTACCACAACCCGCGTCTTTTTACAATACGAATCACAAATTTTCCAAAAAACTTCACCTTGTTCCGCATTATCGCAGATAAAACGGAGCAAAAGGAGCGTGTTGTTTTGCTATTGACAGCATTTTTAAACTGTGATATAATTAAGATGATAATATTATAAAAAATACTAAGAGGGAAAAATATGCTAAGAACACAAACTACTTTTATTCGCATTATCACTCTTTTTCTTCTTTTTCTGCTCGGCACGACCTGTCTTTTTGCCTGCAATTCTCAGGACACTCCACCTGACGACAGCGTGAGCGACACCGCCACCGAGCCAACCGACGCGCCCGCTGACGATGGGGTTAACAGAATATTTGCAAGCGGCGATTTTGCTTGCAAGGTAATTCGCGCCGAGAAAGCAAGCGCTGACGAAAGAGTCGTATATGACGCGCTCAGAGACGCGCTGAACATCGCTACGGGCAAGCGCCCGAAGCTGACGACCGACTTTCTTGCCGCAGGCGAGAGCTACAACGATAACGAGTTTGCTATCGTTGTAGGTAAGACGGGGCTTAAGGAATCTTCAGAGCTTTATCGGGATCTCGGATTTGGAGAATGCCGCATTGAGCTTATCGGCAGAAAGCTTGTCATCGGCTTCCACGATCTGAACACCGCTCTTACCGCAATTGACCAGCTTTCAAAGGTGCTCTCTCAGAGTGTTGAGAACGGCACGCTAATCTGCAACGAAAGTATGTGCTTCTCTTACAAGACCGACGGCATCATCGCCTCTCTCCCCACCTATATCGGTGGAAATATCGTCGGTATGGCAGACGGTGGAAACGGCTCAAGCACGGCTGTAATAGAAAGCACCACCGAGCAGGAGTATTCAAGCTATCTTTCGTCCTTGGAAAAGGATCACGGCTTTACGCCCTACACGACTAATAAAATAGGCGACAATCTCTTTGCGACCTATACATCCGAGAAGCATACTATCACGGCTATTCATACCCCGATAAAGCAGGAGACGAGACTTATCATAGAGCTTCTCGCCGAAAATCCCCTTCCGCCCACTGCCTCCGAGAGCTACGAGATCATACACGACTCTACTATAACTCAGGTAGGACTTGAAAGCACAGGACGGCAGAACGGCATGAGCTATGTCGTAAAGCTTGCCGACGGCTCGTTTATGATATTTGACGGCGGTGCGCAGAACTGCTCACCCTTGCTTATGGCGGCTCTTGAGGAGCTTGCCGACGATCCGGAGCATATCACCGTCGCCGCTTGGGTGCTTACTCATATGCATAACGACCACGCGTTTTCTCTCCGCGAGATCGCGGCTAATCCCTCCTATCTCGAAAAGCTGACGGTTGAAAGCTTTATCTGGAACAGAACGAGCGACAAGCAGATAGCCAACTGCGACGAAGACGCCGAGGCAGCCGAGATAATCTATCAGTCGATACTCAAATTTGACGGTATTAAGGTACACAACGCACTTCCCGGACAAGTATTTCACATCCGCAATGCAAAATATACCGTTTACTCGACCTCAGAGATGCTCGAGCCCTTCGTGATGGGCAGCTACAACGACTCTTGCGTTGTAGGTCTTCTTGAGATAGACGGCAGAAGAATGTTCTTCCCCGGCGATAGCGACTCCACACAGACGGGAAATCTCGTCAAGCTCTACGGCGAGGAGCTGAGATGCGATCTTCTTCAGGTAATACACCACGGACACAACGGCGGAAATACCACGGCTTACAAGCTGTTTGACCCCATAATAGTCTTCTGGCCCGTTGGAATGCTCAGATACGAAACGGGAACAGAGGAATACGAGCCGCTTGTTGATTGGCCCTGTAACGAATGGTTCTTTGATGAGAACTCAAGCGTAGAAAAGATATACGTTTCGGGCAGCGAGGTCGTTACTCTCGTAATAAAGGATATCCCCACACACAAGTAGAAAGGATAAAGCGTATGAAATTATTTAAGCTTTCTTTCATAAAGCTCTCAGCGCTCATCATAGCACTTCTGGCAGTTCTCTTGCTCTGTGCCTGCAACGGCGACACAGACGACACAGGCGCTACAGATGCCACTGAGCAACAGACAGAAGCTCCTACAGATGCTTCCAAATACAGCGACGGAAAGCTGAGGATCTTCGCGGACGGCAAATACCAATGCAAGATAGTCCGCCCCGAAAACGCTACTCCCCGTGAGGTCGAGTTCTACATCAGTATAAGAAATATGCTCAAAGAGGTTACAGGCGTGATGCCCTCTATCTCCACCGACTTCATTTCTTACGGCGAAAGCTACGATCCTGACGAGTTCGCTATTCTCGTCGGCTCTACCGAGCACGACGAGGCAGTAGAGCTTTACTCTAAGCTCCCTTACAGCGACTTTCGTGCAGAGCTTATAAATAAAAAATACGTTATCGGCTTCCACGACCTCGATACCGCCAACAGCGCTCTTGAAAAATTCAAGACTCTCCTTACAAATAATTTCAAGGACGGCGAGCTTATACTTGATGCCTCTTGGAGCTACTCCTTATCCGAAAAGCATATCCTTGAGTCTATCCCCGTATATGAGGGCGGAAAATTTTCTGACGTTTACGAGGGCGCTTACGATATGCAGACTATCGTAGTTGAGAACACGTCTGCCGATGAATATAACGAATATCTTACTAAGGTTGCCACGAGCGGATTTACGCTCTACACTGACAACTCCATCGGCAAAAATCTCTTTGCTACCTATCAGTCGGACAAATACATTCTAACTGCTATGTACTTTGACGCTCTCAACGAATCTCGCGTTACTATAGAAGCCACGGGCAACTACGAGCTCCCCGCACTTGAAGCGGACAATGTATATACCGATAAGGGTATAGAAGCCACCATCACACAGATCGGTCTTGAGGAGAGCACGGGCGTTCAGAACGGTATGAGCTATATTATCAAGCTCGCCGACGGCTCGTTTATGATATTTGATGGCGGCACGGGCGCAGGCACAGGCAAAACTCAATTCTTTGAGGTAATGGAATCCTTGGCGGACGATCCTGATAACATTACCGTCGCCGCTTGGGTAATAACCCACGCGCACGGCGACCACCTCGGTCTTTTGTACTCGCTTATATCCAACGATAAATTCCGCGAGAATTACACGGTCGAGCAGATAATCTGGAGCAAGGTCAGCGACGAGCAGCTGGCTAATATGGACACTCAAAGTCATGACTATATTGACAAGCTCTTTGCTACGCTTGAGGGAACTAAGATAGTTATCGCGCATCCCGGTCAGGTATTCTACGTCAGAAACGCAACCTACACGGTTTACGCGACTATTGAGATGGTAGAGCCTATCAAGCTCGAAAACCTCAATGACTCCTCGGTAGTAGGACGTCTTGAGATAGACGGAAGATCTATCCTCTTCCCCGGCGACAGCCATCCCACCGAGACTGAGGTCATCACCTCAATATATAACAACTCTCTCAAGTCAGATGCCGTACAGGTCATCCACCACGGCTACCAGGGCGGCAACTCCACGTTCTACTCTCTTGTAGATCCCCTGACAGTATTCTGGCCGCTCGGCATGAAGAATTACTCTACCGCCGAAGCGCCCAACACTCCTATGAAGGATTGGGAATACAGCGCATGGCTCTTCTCCGAGGAATCAAAGGTAGAGACGATCTACGTTGCGGGAAGCGAAGTTACTACTGTTCTTATAAAGGATCTTCCCTCTCATAACTAAGCAGAATAACAAAAGAATGCCCGTCTCCATACGGAGACGGGCTGTTTTTATGAAATATCCTTTTTGGTATATTTGAAATACGCTAAGAAGCAGAAAGCTCCGCAAATAAGCGCGCCAATAAGCAAGCACACACCGTCGATAGAATTATTCGCTACTATATCCGTGCCGTCTGCGTATCCGAAGGGGGTAACGTATCTTAAAAATTCCACCTCGTCGGTAAGGTTGGAGAGAATATTAAGAAAATAAAATCCAACCGCAACCCCGAGCCCGATCCCAAGACCACCGCGTTTGATAAACGCAGAGATACCAAAGGTTATCACGGCTATCTCGACCATCATAAGAAAATGCGAGAGAAACAACAGAAGTACGGTATCTATCGGCGCTTCCTCGCCTATTATGAGGATAAACACCGCACAGGTGGCAAGGACCGCGGCGGTAAGTATAAATATCTGCGCTACAAGAGCCGCAATCTTTTCGGTAAGCACTCTCGCGCGGGATATAGGATGAGTGAGCAGAAACTCTGCCGTTCTGTCCTTTTCTTCCTTGGCAAGTGTCGAAATACCGAGTATTGCCGCAAAGAAGGCGCCACCAAGACCGAGCGTATTGCCGCACTCAATAGAGAAATATCCGAGAAAGTCTCCGAAATTCACCTGATCCATACCAAATGCCTCGGAAAAGCCTCCCATATCGGCAAACATATCGCCTATCTCAGACATCTGCGAGGACATCTCGGGATATATAATGATACACACCGCAAGCATAAACGAAAGCGCGAGCGACCAGATGATAAGCGACAGCCTACCTCGCTTCATTTCGTGAAGAAATACAGTCATATCAGTTGCCCTCCCTTTCGTAGTAGTGCATAAACACCTCTTCAAGATCGGGATCGGTCAGAGTTATATCCTCAAAGGGTATCTCTGAGAGACGGGCTATCAGCTCTCGCTTGTCGCCGCTGTAGAGGAAGCTCACAGCGCCACCGTCGGTCTTGATATCCCTTATTCCCTCAAGACTCGGCATCTGCGTCGCCCCTTTGAGCGTTACGCGCTTGACGCCTGTGTATGCAAGCTTCTCAACGCTGTCGCTTACAAGTATTCTTCCCGCTCGTATTACCGCGGCACTTCTGCAAAGCTTCTGCACCTCGTCAAGATTGTGCGATGAGAGAAATACTGTCGCTCCCTCAGCATTGCGCTCTTTGATAAGCGAGTAAAACTCCCTTTGCATAAGCGGATCAAGTCCGCTCGTTGCCTCGTCAAGTATATAAAGGCTCGGGCGGTGCTGCATAGCGCAGACTATACCGACCTTTTTTCTGTTTCCGAGCGAAAGCTCCTCCACCTTTTTGTTTACGTCAAGTTCAAGGCGCTCGCAGAGCGCCTTTGCCTCATCCTTGCAATCCTTTTTCCTCAGAGAAGCCGAGAACGCTATTATATCTCTTACTCTCATTCCGTTGTAAAATGATGCCTCTGAGGGCAGATATCCCACCTCGGAAAGTATATCTACCTTATGCTTGGCAATATCCTTTCCAAGCACCTCGGCGCGCCCCTCGGTAGCGCTTATCAATCCGAGAAGCAAGCGGATCGTCGTGCTTTTGCCCGCGCCGTTAGGCCCTATAAAGCCAAAGAGGTCGCCCTCCTCGACCGAGAGATCAACTCCCACGATACCTCTTGACTTACCGTAATATTTGGTCAGTCCTTCAGTCCTTATCGCCTTCATTCTGTTTCTCCTTACTGTCTCTATTCTCAGCATAGGTCTCAACACACCAACTCTTCTTGCCGCAACAACTACAGGTCAGCTTTCTGAGCGTTGGGGTATGGTTTGCAAAAAACGCTTCCTTGAAGCGAGGCTTAAATACACTGTGGCATTCGGGGCAGATGTATGCAACTCTTGTAAAATAAAATCTGCTTATCCACACTCCGTAAAATACCGATAGCACCAAAGACACGACAAAGGGCCACCAGATGCCAGTAGATGC
>CALCTA010000140.1 GCA_937893945.1 uncultured Clostridia bacterium
GCGAGACAAGAGGCGTTGCTCTCGTTTTTTAATCGCGATATTTTCGTTGTCGCGCGCTCTCCCTCAGTCGCTTCGCGACAGCTCCCTCCCGGAGGGAGCCTATGGTTGCAGGCGCTCGGCTTTATGCTGCATCATTACAAAAACTATCCTTCAAAACCCGATGCAACGGCATCGGTGTTTTTTATTTTATTTAACGTTAAGATAAACCGCCATATCGCTCTCGCCGCGGTTGGCAAAGCAATGATAGGGTATCATACGAACCGTAACGGGTTCAAACTTGCGCGAATAGGGCGCATAAAGCTTGCCCGTCTGCTCGTCAACGCGTAAGAAACCGTCGCAATCGATGACTTCTCTGCCAAGCTCCTCGCTATAGGAGATCTTAGCGTCGGCAACCCTCTCGGGATCAAGGTAAAGCTTATGTACCTCGCCGCCGTTGTCGATCGCCTCGGCACAGTAGATAACGGGGCCGTAGCGGAGCGCCGCCTTGCCGAGATTGCGAACTACGTTGACCGAGGATGCAACGAGCTCAGGTGTAATCATAAGCTTCAGCTCAAACTCGCCTGCTCCAAAGCACGCGTAGCCGTTCTCTACAGTGTGATCCTTGTTCGTTCCGAAGCCGTGGCACCACTCGGGGATACGGACTCTTACGGGAGCGTTTGTCTTTATCTTAATTGCAGAATCGTAAGGATAGTCGGTGCTTACCTCAACTCGCACACCGTCCTTCTCGTAGATACTGTCGGCAAACTGGTCGATATACACCTCTCCGCTCTTCTCGTCGTAGGCGTACATATAGTTACCAAGCGACGAAAGAAGTCTGACGAGGTTAGGCGGACAGCAGGAGCAATCAAAGACCTTCGGGCGCTGAGTAATAGGCCAACGCTCGCTCTTGCCAAGGCTCTTAAGTCTGCCTCTCTCCTCAAGGAATATCTCAAGCGGATTTTCGTAGAAGAACTTGTCTCCGTCAAGCGAGATGCCCGAGAGCATTCCGTTGTACATCTCAAGCTCGATAATATCTGAATATTTAGCGGAATTCTCACGATCGAGAAGCATCATTCTGCGCGCGAAGAACATAAGACCGATAGATGCGCAGGTCTCGGCGTATGCTTTAGCGTTAGGAAGATCGTAGCAAATAGTAAACGCCTCGCCGTAATAGGTCGAGCCTATACCGCCCGTAACGTACATCTTCTTGCCCGTTACGTTCTTAAAGAGCGCCTTGCAGGTATCCTTAAGCTCGCCATCTCCCGTCTCAAGCGCGAGATCCGCCATAGCTGAGTAGAGATACACGGCACGAACCGAGTGCCCGAATGCTTCCTTTTGCTCACGTATGGGCAAATGATTCTGCGCGTAATGAGCCGCACCGCCAATATTCATCTCGTTGTTCTCGGGAAGTCCGCGATGCTCAAGGAAATGCCTGCAAAGCTCAAGGAACTTTTCCTTTCCCGTCGTCTTATACATACGGTAGAGCGCAAGCTCTATCTCCTCGTGTCCGGGAGTAGTGAAGGACGCCGAACGCTCGTCAACGAACACCTTTTTGATATAATCCGCGTACTTTTCCATAGCGCGAAGGAATCTGTCGCGCCCCGTAACGTCGTAGTAAGCGCAAGCCGCCTCCATAAGATGACCCGCGCAATAAAGCTCGTGCCAATCGCGGCAGCTCCAGCGTGCCTCGGGCTTGACGACGGTGAAATAGATATTGAAATATCCGTCCTCGCCCTGATTTTTCTCTATCTCGTCGATAAGGCTCTCCACCTTTTGTTCAAGATCGGGGCGGTGCTCCTTAGCCATGATGTAAGCCGCACCCTCCATCCATTTTGCAACGTCCGAGTCCCAGAAGAAATGAGGCTGCTTATCCTCTCCTTCCTTCCACTCAAATTTGAAGGCGTCTATTCTGCCGGTCTCAAAAAATCTATCATACACGGCGTTGACGGTAACCTTACTGTTAAGCTCCTCCATCTGCTTCCAGAAGCCGCGGCGAAGCGTTACGTTGCGATAATCAAAATTCATATTTTCTCCTTTGATGCAGGTCAGTCAACGTTCTGCGGGTCTATCTCCTCGATATCCTCAACGTTGTACGGCGTGGACTGATATACGAAATAGTTGAGCCAGTTGGAATAAAGCAGATTCGCGCAGCTCCTCCAGCGCACTATCGGCTCACGCGTGTCATCGTCATCGGGAAAATAATTCTTCGGCACGTCAATAGGAAGCCCTGCTTCCTTATCGCGCAGATACTCCTTCTTGAGCGTATCTCCGTCGTATTCCGAGTGTCCCGTTACAAATATCTGTCTTCCCTTACCTGTCGAGCAAACGAAAACTCCCGCCTCTTTTGAGCTTGCGAGTATCTTCAGCTTAGGCTCTGCCTCAATGTCCTCACGTCTGCAGGTGGTGTGTCTTGAATGAGGAACGACGAAGGTATCGTCAAAGCCTCTGAAAAGGATAGAAAGCTTGTGGTCGAGCGTATGCTCGAAAACGCCGAAGAGTTTCTTCTCAAGGGGATATTTCTTTATTCCGTAATGGTAGTAAAGTCCTGCCTGCGCTCCCCAGCAGATATGGAATGTGCTTGTAACGTGAGTCTTTGACCACTCCATTATGCGACAAAGCTCATCCCAATACTCTACCTCCTCAAACTCCATCTGCTCCACGGGTGCGCCCGTGATTATCATTCCGTCGTATTTCTTATGCTCTACCTCGTCGAAGGTCTTGTAGAATGCGAGCATATGCTCGGCAGAGGTGTGCCTTGACTTGTGAGTTGCTGTCTGTAGGAGCTCAAGCTCCACCTGAAGCGGAGTATTTCCGATAAGACGCGCTATCTGCGTCTCTGTGGCTATCTTCTGCGGCATCAGGTTGAGCATCAGGATCTTTAAGGGACGGATGTCCTGCGTCATAGCGCGTGTCTCGGTCATAACGAAGATATTTTCGTTGAGCAACACCTGGGTTGCGGGCAGAAGATTAGGTATTTTAATAGGCATGATAGCCCTCCGTAAATGTTTTAGTTGAGTGCGTCAAGCGCCTGCTTGATGTCCTCGATAAGATCGTCTGCGTTCTCAATACCGCAGGAAAGGCGAACGAGATCGCCCGAAATGCCTGCCGCAACCAGCTCTTCCTCGTTCATCTGACGGTGTGTTGCGCTTGCGGGGTGCAAACAGCAGGTTCTTGCGTCGGCAACGTGAGTCTCGATAGCCGCGATCTTGAGGTTACCCATGAACCTCTCAGCCATCTCGCGTCCACCCTTGACGCCAAAGCTTACGACGCCGCAGGTACCTTGAGGCATATACTTCTGAGCGAGGTCATAATACTTATCTCCCTCAAG
>CALCTA010000141.1 GCA_937893945.1 uncultured Clostridia bacterium
TGGTTCTCGCTTTATAATTTGGTGTTATCTTTTTGTTGTAGGAGCGTTCTTTGAATGCCCGCGGACCGCCGAGGACGTCGGTCCCTACAGGTAAAATTAAATTTCTTAAACGGATCGGCGCCCTCGACAACCCTAAATATAATATAAAAAATAAGCCTGTGCATCTACTCGCGCACAGGCTTATCTTTATTTCTTTTCCTTCATTAAAGTTCTTTTGGTTCTTTTCTTTCAAGAAAAGAACAAGAAATAGCGTTTTTCTAACTAACCTCTTAACTTTACTGCTCAAGCGCGGCGGCACCGATGATACCTGCGTCGTTGCCGAGCTCTGCGATACGGAGCTGAGTGAGCTCTACTACGTCTCCGCCGTACTGCTCTGCGCGCACGATGGGAAGAATAGCGTCGATGAGCGACTGTCCCTCATTGGAGACACCGCCACCGAGTGAGATGACCTCGGGCTGAAAGATATTTACCATATTGGTGATACCGTTAGCGAGGTACTTGACGTATCGGTTATAGACCTCTGTTCCGACCTCGTCGCCTGCTCTCATAGCGTCGCAAGCGGTTCTGCCGGAGATGCGCTCAGCCTTTGACATAGAGGTGTATCTGCCGGTTCTTTCGCACTCTTCTACCGCTTCCTTAGTCATACGAACGAGAGCCGTTGCCGAGGAATAAGCTTCCCAGCATCCGCGTCTGCCGCATCCGCAGAGAGCGCCGTCCTGCTCGATAACGATATGACCTATCTCGCCTGCCGCAGCGTTAAAGCCCGAGAATATCTTATTATCTATAATGATACCTCCGCCGACGCCCGTGCCGAGCGTTACCATAATACTGTTGGACGTGCCCTTAGCCGCGCCTGCAACAGCCTCGCCCCAAGCGGCAGCGTTAGCATCGTTTGCGATCTTTACGCGCGACTCTTCAACGCCAAGCTCATCAGCAAGCGCCTTAACGAGAGGGAAACGACGGAAGGGAAGGTTGCAGGAATATTCAACGCAACCGTTTCTGTGGTTAGCGATTCCGGGAGCGGCAACGCCGATGTTTACGATATCCTTGATATCCACGCCCTTTGCTTCGCAGACCTCGCGGCAAAGACGTGCCATATCGGCAACGATAGCCTCGGATTCACGCTTTGCGAGTGTGGGGGTAGTCTTTTTTACGACTATCTTGTAGTTTTCGTCAACGAGACCGACGGCGATATTAGTTCCGCCAAGGTCAATTCCAATTCTGTACATAATATTCTCCGTTATATTTTATTGTTTTGATTTTTCTTACAGTATTCACCAAGAGGGCAGCCGAGGCACTTTGGCGAGCGAGCCGAGCAGACGTCTCTGCCGAACTGAACTATTCTGTGGCAGAAGTCAGACTGCTTTTCGGGGGGCGCAAGCTCCGAAAGGATAAGCTCGACTTTGTAGGGGTCTTTGAGTGTTTCGGGGTAAAATCCGAGCCTGCCGCATATACGGATGCAATGAGTATCCGCTACGATGGCGGGCTTGTGGTATATGTCTCCGAGCAGAAGATTGGCTATCTTTCTTCCCACGCCCGCAAATTTCAGAAGCTCATCCATGCTGTCGGGAAGAACACCGCCGTATTCCTCGCAGAGCATCCGCGAGGCTTCGATAATGCTCTCTGCCTTTGTGTGATAAAGTCCGCAGGGGCGGATTATCCGCTCGACGTCCGAGAGTGGCGCGTTTGCAAGGCTTGCCGCGTCGGGATATGTAGCGAAAAGCTCCTTGCATACGATATTAACTCTCGCATCGGTGCATTGTGCCGAGAGACGTCCCATTACCAAGAGCCGCCACGGGTCGCCTCCGTATTCAAGGGCGCAGAAGGAGTCGGGATATATCTCCTCAAGGCGCGCGATTATGAGCGCGAGGCGCTCCTTTTTGCTCTTTTTACTTTCTCTGCTCATTTTTTTGATTTAGGCGCGCAAAAATACGTGCCAATATGTCCACCGTCGAGGAGCGCATAGAGTATTTCGGGCTCCTGACCGTTGAGAATAAACATCGGTATTCCCTCGTCGGTAACGATCTTCGCCGCGTTGAGCTTGGCTATCATTCCGCCCGTGCCGCGCGCAGTGCCGGCACCACCCGCTATTGCGAGGATCTCGTCGTTTATCTCCTCAACTCGCTCAATAAGATGAGCGTCGGGGTTGGTTCTCGGGTCGCTGTCATAAAATCCGTCAACGTCAGAGAGGTTGAGAAGCAGATCTGCCTCGCAAAGAGTAGCAACGTGAGCCGAGAGAATATCGTTGCCGCCGAACTTCGTAAGCTCGTCGGTAGAGACCGAGTCGTTCTCGTTTACTATCGGAATGCAGTTCATCTCAAGCAGGCGGTTGAAGGTGTTCTCAGCCGCGCTTCTTCTTGAGGGGTTGGTGAGAACGTCCTTGGTCATAAGTATCTGCGCTACGGTATGACCGTAGTCAGAGAAGAATTTATCGTATATCTTCATCAGCTCGCTCTGTCCGATAGCCGCCATTGCCTGCTTTGCCTCGGGAGTTTCGGGGATAGTGCCAAAGCCGATCTTCGCCACGCCCGCGCTGACAGCGCCCGAGGAGACGAGAACGACCTGGATGCCCGAGTTCTTCATGTCCGAGAGAACCTTGACAAGCTTTTCTATTCTTCTGAGATTAAGGTGTCCTGTAGAGTGAGTAAGCGTCGAGGTGCCCACCTTTACGACAATTCGACGGCTGTCTCTGAAATAGCTCATAATAACGTACTTTCTTTAATATTTCCGAAAATTTTTCAAAATACTCTTTCAAAATCAGAGATTTTGTATTATAATATGAATGTAAGACAATTATACACTTTTTTGCAGGCTTTTGCAATAGGCTTTTGCAATTTTTCTGACGAAGAGGTGGAGAAAACTTAAGTGAAGGAGAAAAAATAATGAGACAGAGATACACCATTACCATTGCCGACGTGGAGATGAACGTTATCAGCGATGAATCGCCCGAGGCGGTAGAGGCGTTGGTTGGCATCGTTGACCGAAAGATGAGAGAGATATGCGCGGGCAGCAAGCGTTGCTCCAAGAGCGAGGCGGCTCTTCTTTGCGCACTTGATTATTGCTCGGAGCGCATCAAATCCCAAAGACGACTCAAGGCTCTTGAAGCAAAGCTCGCTATGACAGAGGCTACTCTTGAGGAAGTGCTTGCGGAGAACGGGGAGCTTAAGGCAAGACTCGGATAATTTTTATTAATTAGCGCAATGTTACTGTTAGCCTCCCTCCAAGAGGGAAAGGTGAAAAGAAAGTTTTTCAAATACCCTCTCAGGCGGTTACACCGCCAGCTCTCCCATAGGGCGAGCCTTTATAT
>CALCTA010000142.1 GCA_937893945.1 uncultured Clostridia bacterium
AAGCCTGCTGAAACTCGAATGGGTTCCGGTAAGGGTTCGCCCGAGTATTGGGTTGCTGTAGTAAAGCCCGGTAGAGTTATGTTCGAGATGGACGGAGTTGCTGAGGACGTTGCAAAGGAAGCTATGCGTCTTGCATCTCACAAGCTCCCCATCAAGTGTAAGTTCGTAGTAAAGGAGGAAGCATAAGCGATGAAGACTACAAAGTTCACAGAAGATCTTAGAAAAATGAGCGCTGAAGAGCTTAATGCTAAACTCAAGGAACTTAAGGAAGAGCTCTTTAATCTGCGCTTTCAGCACGCGATCAATCAGCTTGACAACCCCCAGAGAATGGTTGAGGTTAAGCGTAACATCGCTCGTGTAATGACAATCCTTTCAGAGAAAAACGCGTAAGGAGGAATAAGTCATGACAGAAGAAAGAAATCTCAGAAAAAGCAGAGTTGGTTTGGTTGTAAGCGATAAGATGGACAAGACTGTTGTCGTAGCTATCGAGGACAACGTAAAGCACCCTGTTTACGGAAAGATCATCAAGCGTACCTTGAAGGTTCATGCGCACGACGAGAACAACGAGTGCGGAGTTGGCGACAAGGTAGAAATTATGGAAACAAGACCTCTCTCCAAGACAAAGAGATGGCGCATTGTTGAAATAATCGAGAAAGCTAAATAATTTAGCTCCACAAAACCATATACAGTAAATACGGCAAAAATCGTATTGAAATCAGGAGGAAAAGAAAGTGATACAGCAACAAACATTAATGAAGGTTGCCGATAACACCGGAGCTAAAGAGCTGATGTGCATTCGCGTACTCGGCGGAACAGGCCGCAGATACGCAAACATTGGTGACGTGGTAGTAGCTTGTGTAAAGAAGGCTACTCCCGGCGGTGTTGTTAAGAAGGGCGATGTTGTCAAGGCAGTTATCGTAAGAAGCGCTCATGGTCTGAAGCGTGCAGACGGTTCTTACATCAAGTTTGACGAAAACGCAGCGGTAATCATCAAGGAAGATAAGACTCCCAGAGGAACCCGTATATTTGGCCCGGTAGCAAGAGAGCTTCGTGAGAAGGACTATCTCAAGATCCTCTCTCTCGCACCCGAAGTACTTTAATGGAGGTATCGAAGAATGAACATTAGAAGAGACGATACAGTTATTGTTCTTTCCGGTGACGACAAGGGCGCTAAGGGAAAGGTAATCGCCGTTTCCCCTAAGGAAGGAAAGGTTCTCGTAGAGAAGGTCAACATGATCCACAAGCACGTTAAGCCCAGAAGACAGGGTGAGGCTGGCGGAATCGTTGACGCAGAAGGCGCTATCTACGCGTCTAAGGTTGCTCTTTATTGCAAGAAGTGCGATAAGGGCGTAAGAGTTAACTACAAGGTAGTTGACGGTAAGAAGGTTCGTGTCTGCGCTAAGTGCGGACAGGAGATCTAAGGGAGGTATTGACTGATGGCAAGAATTAAAGATTTGTACAAGGCCGAGGTTGCTCCCGCGCTTATGAAGAAGTTCGAGTACAAGAGCTCCATGCAGATCCCTAAGCTTGATAAGATCGTTATCAACTGCGGTGTTGGCGAAGCAAAGGAAAACTCCAAGGCACTCGATGCAGTTCTTAAGGACCTCGAGATCATCGCAGGTCAGAAGGCAGTTCCCACATACGCAAAGAAGTCGGTCGCTAACTTCAAGGTCCGTGAGGGCATGAAGATCGGCGCAAAGGTAACTCTCCGTGGCGACAGAATGTATGAGTTCGTAGACAGACTCTTCAACTTCGCACTCCCCAGAGTTCGTGACTTCAAGGGTATCAACCCCAATGCTTTTGACGGCAGAGGCAACTACGCTCTCGGCCTCAAGGAGCAGCTCATATTCCCCGAGATCGAGTACGACCAGGTTGACAAGATCAGAGGTATGGACATCTGCTTCGTAACAACTGCAAACACTGACGAAGAGGCAAGAGAGCTTCTTAAGCTCCTCGGCGCTCCGTTCGCTCAGAACAACTAAGGAGGTAAGTAGTAATGGCAAAGAAGGCTATGATTTTGAAGCAGCAGAAGGCTCAGAAGTACTCCACCCGTGAGTACAACAGATGCAAGATCTGCGGTCGTCCCCACGCTTATCTCCGCAAGTACGGCATCTGCCGTATCTGCTTCCGTGAGCTCGCTTACAAGGGCGAGATCCCCGGAGTAAAGAAGGCAAGCTGGTAATAAGCGAGCCCCAAACAAAACAATTACTTTCAACGTGCCTATGGCGCGTTGAAAGACCCCCAACTATCAGAAGGAAGCTAATCTGTGGATGGGCTTAACCGCTGATACGCCGCCGCGAAGAACGGCAGCAAGATAAAAAAACTTGCATACAGGAGGAAAAATAATATGCAAATGTCAGATGTAATCGCCGATATGCTCACACGAATCAGAAATGCAAACGATGCAAAGCATGCAACCGTGGACATTCCGGCATCCAACATGAAGAAGGCAATCGCCGACATTCTTGTTGAAGAAGGCTACGTAAAGAGCTATCAGGTAATCGAGGATGGCAAGCAGGGCGTTATTCGCGTAACCCTTAAGTACGCAGCAGGTAAGCAGAAGGTTATCCGCGGTATCCGCCGCGTATCTAAGCCCGGTCTGCGTATCTACGCTGGCTACGAGGATATGCCTAAGGTAATGAACGGACTTGGAATCGCTATCGTTTCCACTTCCAAGGGTATTATGACAGACAAGAAGGCAAGAGCTACCAAGATCGGTGGCGAAGTGCTTGCATTTGTTTGGTAAGACAGGAGGTAGAAGGATATGTCAAGAATAGGAAGAATGCCTATAACCGTTCCCGCAGGAGTTACAGTTACAGTTGCTGCAGATAACGTAGTAACAGTAAAGGGCCCCCTTGGAACACTTACCAATAAGTTCAATGACCGTATGACCATCGCTCAGGAAGGCGATATCATTACAGTTACCCGTCCTACCGATGAAAAGGAGGACAGAAGCGTTCACGGTCTTACCCGCGCACTTCTTCAGAATATGGTAACAGGTGTATCCACCGGTTATTCCAAGACTCTGGAGATCATCGGCGTAGGTTACAAGGCAGTGAAGGTTGGAAACACCGTTGAGCTTTACCTTGGACACTCTCTCAGATCCAACGGTAAGCCCCAGGAGAAGTACTGCATCGCTGAGCCCGCAGGTATCACCCTCGAGGTTGCAGAGAAGGCAGTTCCGATCACTATCACCGTTAAGGGTATCGACAAGCAGGCAGTAGGTCAGATGGCAGCTGTTATCAGAAGCAAGAGACCGCCTGAGCCCTATCACGGTAAGGGTGTTAAGTATTCCGACGAAAGAATTCGCCGCAAAGCCGGAAAGACCGGTAAATAATGAAAGGAGTGGACACAAATGGTATCGAGAAAAGACGCTAATAAGGCTCGTCTCAAGAGACATAAGAGAGTCAGAGCAAAGCTCTCCGGAACTGCAGATCGTCCCCGTCTGTGTGTATATCGTTCCAATGCGCATATTTCCGCACAGGTTATCGACGACGTAGCAGGAGTAACATTGGTTTCTGCTTCTACACATGAGAAGGAATTCGAAGGCAATTGCGGAAACAAGGCAGCAGCAAAGAGAGTCGGCGCACTTATCGCTGAAAGAGCTGCAGCAAAGGGTATCACCGAAGTCGTATTCGACAGAGGCGGCTATCTTTACCACGGACGTGTATCGGAGCTCGCTGACGGCGCTCGTGAGGGCGGACTGAAGTTCTGATCGACCATAAAGGTTCGACAGATCCGGTTTGTACACTGTTCAAAAACAATAGTTTGATTTGAACACATTAAGGAGAAAAAACATGGCTAACAAATTTAATCCGGCAGAGCATGAACTTGAAAATCAGCTCGTAGCCCTCAACCGTGTTTCCAAGACCGTTAAAGGTGGTCGTATTGCTCGTTTTGCAGCGCTTATGGTAGTAGGCGACAGAAATGGTCATGTCGGCGTTGGACTTGGAAAGGCAGCCGAGGTTCCTGAGGCTATCCGCAAGGGAATCGAGGATGCAAAGAAGAATATGGTTACCGTATCGCTCAAGGGAACAACTATTCCTCACGAGGTTACCGGTGTATTCGGCGCAGGTAAGGTGCTTCTTAAGCCCGCTGCTCCCGGTACTGGTATCATCGCCGGCGGTAAGGTAAGAGCAGTATTGGAGCTTGCAGGTATTTCTAACATTCGTGCGAAGTGCCTCCGTTCCAACAACCCCACAAACGTTGTCAAGGCAACTATCGCAGGTCTTGAGTCGCTCCGTACCGTTGAGGACGTAGCAAAGATCCGTGATATCAGCGTTGATCAGGTTAAAGGCTAAGGAGGGGAACAAATGAAAAAAGTAACTCTCGTAAAGAGCCTCATCGCATGTAAGCCCAATCAGAAGGCTACAGCAAAGTCCCTCGGACTTAACAAGATCGGCGATTTTATCGTTCACGAAGACAACGCAGTTCTTGCAGGTAAGATCAAAGTAATATCTCACCTTGTCAAGGTTGAAAACGCATAAGGAGGAGAGACGAATGAAACTGAATGAACTTTCACCCGCACAGGGCTCTGCTAAGGCAGCGTACCGCAAGGGTAGAGGCGCAGGTTCCGGTAACGGCAAGACTGCCGGCAAGGGACACAAGGGACAGAACGCTCGCTCCGGTGGCGGTGTTCGCGTTGGTTTTGAGGGAGGTCAGCTTCCTCTTTACAGAAAGCTTCCCAAGAGAGGCTTTAAGAACAGATTTGCTGTTAACTACGCTGTCGTTAACGTAGCTGCTCTCAACAGATTTGAGGATGGCGCTGTTGTTGACGTAGAGGCACTCAAGGCAGCAAAGCTCGTTCGCAAGGAGCTCGACGGTGTCAAGATCCTCGGCAACGGTGAGCTTACTAAAAAATTAACTGTCAAAGCGACAGTCTTTTCCGCAACAGCGAAAGAAAAGATAGAAGCAGCAGGTGGAAAGACAGAGGAGGTATAAGTTATGTTCAAGACGCTGAAAAACTCCTGGAAGATACCGGAGCTTAAGAATAAGCTTCTCTTTACATTGCTTATCGTTATCCTTTACCGTCTCGGATCAGCTATTCCTGTGCCTTACGTAAACGTTCTGGCAAAGGATGCTATGGCTGATTACTGGTCCGGAGGAAACATCCTTTCCTTCGTAAACCTTCTTACAGGTGGAGCACTTGGACAGGGAACTCTCTTTGCTCTCGGTGTATCACCTTACATCACCGCTTCCATCGTAATGCAGCTCCTTTCCATCGCAATTCCTTACTTCGAGAAGAAGTCTAAGGAAGGCGAAGAAGGAAAGAAGGTCATCAACGCATGGACCCGCGGCGTAACTATAGTACTTGCGATCATCACTTCTATCGGTTACGTAATGATGCTCAATAGCTACGGTATGCTCCTTAAGGAAGCAAACGTATTCGTTTACTTCGTAATGGTATCCTGCTACTGTGCAGGTGCAGCCCTCGTTATGTGGCTCGCAGAGAGAATCAACGATCACGGTATCGGCAACGGTATCTCCATCATCCTCTTTGCAAACATCATTTCAGGTATCCCCGGTCAGCTCGCAGAGCTTTGGACAACTTCCTTCTCAAACCCCGTAACAGGTGGCTTTGACGTATGGGGACTTATCGTTTCCATTCTCTTCGTGGTTGGTCTCCTCGCTATGCTTATGCTTATCGTTTGGATGTCCGACGCGGAAAGAAGAATTCCGATCCAGTACGCTAAGCGTGTTGTAGGCAGAAAGATGTACGGCGGTCAGAATACTAACCTTCCTATCAAGGTTAATATGTCCGGCGTTATGCCCATCATCTTCGCTAACTCCATAGTTGCGCTTCTTCCTACGATCGCAAGCTTTATCGCACAGAAGAATCAGGATAACTGGTTTGTTAAGTTTGTTGAGAACTGGTTCAGTCCTACAACTTGGCCTTACCTCATCGTATTCTTCGTGCTTCTGATCGCTTTCGCATACTTCTACGTAGCGATCTCCTTCAACCCCATCGAAGTTGCTAACAACATCAAGAACAACGGTGGCGCGATCCCCGGAATCCGTTCCGGAAGACCTACCGTAGATTTCATCAAGAAGGTGCTTGGCAAGATCACTCTCGTTGGCGCACTTCTCGTTGCAGTTATCGCATGCGTTCCTATGATAGCAGGTATCATTCTTGCTATGGACGTATTCGTAGTTGAGGGCGTTGCGAGATTCCCCATCAGCGCAATGGCGTTCGGCGGATCTTCTATGATGATCGTTGTTGGTGTTGCAATCGAAACGACTCGTGAGCTTGAGGCTCAGATGTCGCTCAGAAATTACAAGGGCTTCCTTGATTGATTCGATTGAATCCCGGAGGAAAACTATGAATTTAATTCTTATGGGCGCACCTGGTGCCGGTAAAGGCACACAGTCCGAGAAGATCTCGGCTAAGTGGAACATTCCCGCAGTCTCCACAGGAGATATGCTTCGTGCCGCTGTAAAAGAGGGTACGGAGATGGGAGTTAAGGCTAAATCCTTTATGGATGCAGGCCAGCTCGTTCCCGATGAGGTCGTGATCGGCATCATTAAGGACTATTTGTCCTCGGACAAATGCAAAAACGGATTTATACTCGACGGCTTCCCCCGTTCCATTCCTCAGGCAGAGGCTTTGGACGCAATGGGCGTGAAGATCGACGCGGCTCTCAGTCTTGAGGTCGCTGATGAGAAGATAGTTGAGCGTATGAGCGGTCGTAGGATCTGCTCGGGCTGCGGCGCTTCTTATCACGTCGTTTATAAAGCTCCCAAGACAGCAGATATTTGTGATGCTTGCGGCGCGTCTCTTTACATCAGAGACGACGATGCAGCTGAAACTGTTCTGAACCGTCTTAACACCTACCACGCGATCACCGAGCCGCTTAAGGATTTCTATGCGGCAAAGGGACTTCTCATTTGCGTAGAAGGACGCGAGGAGGTAGCAGACACTACAGCAGCGGTTATGGATGCACTCTCAAAATTTGAGGCGTAAGCATGATTCAACTGAAAAATTCTAATCAGATTTCCGCTATGATAGAGGCAGGACGCATCACGGGCGAGGCTTTGCTCGTCGCCCGTGAGCACGTCCGCGAGGGAATAAGCACTAAGGAGCTTGACACCCTCATTCGCAGACACATTGAAAAATGCGGAGCGAAGCCTTCCTTTCTTGGATACTGCGGATTTCCCGGCTCGGCGTGCATCAGCATAAACGACGAGGTCATTCACGGAATACCTTCCGAAAAGAAGATATTGCG
>CALCTA010000143.1 GCA_937893945.1 uncultured Clostridia bacterium
TTAAATTCTTGTTGAGGTTGTTCAGTACTAACTGCTACATTATCTACTGGAATATTAGTAACATTATTACCTACATCAGAAACTGTATTCTCTGGTGTAGAAAACAAATCATTTGTATTTGAATCCATAATAGACTGTGTTAAACCATTTTGAACTTGATTATCAACATTTTCTGTTTGAATAATATTATTCTCTACAGTAACAGTAGTATCATTAGTATTGGTTTGTTCAATATTTATATCTTGATTTTCATTCGTAGGCATAATTTGTGCCTCTACTTGTGGATTGCTATTATCACTTACTTCCATACTTGGCATCATAGCATTTTCATCTTCACTATTTTCTTTAATACTTATATGTTCAGTAATTTCTAAATTAGAAGAAAATAAATTTTTAAAAGAAAAAGGGTTTGATATTAAGAAATATCATATTGAACGCACAGTTCCACTTGTTGAAGCACCAACATTTTATGATGGGGTGGAAGATATTGTATACCAGAAGAATTGGCCGATTAGACTAGGAGACGATTTAATACATGTAGTTGAAAGATGCAAAGAACGTATTGAATCAGAGCATTATCAAAATCTACCAGATTCATCATGGGCATCGCTCTTAAAATCAGCTATCGCCTTCGCCGAAAAGGTTGCGAAGAGTAATTATAAATTTATTGTACCACAATATAGATTCGTTGATGAAGCGGATTATTGTCCCTGAAAAAGCACCGCCCTCTTCGCGATATACGGCAACGCAATTTTCACACATACAGGTTTTAAGATTGTCGTTTTGTCCAACATGAATATACCGCCAATCCGGGTTATTCTTCAGATGACCGCGAACCCAGTCAATCGCAAGCTGCAGTACATCAGGATTGGTCAGGCAGAGCGAACTGGACTGTCCGACAGTCAGAGTAACTTCATAAGGCTTGGTGCCGTCCGAAGCAAAGTATTCCGGATGTGTTTCGTAGTAATCATAGGGGTGACAGAAGAGCTCAAAGCTATGTCCGGCAGTGTTAGAAGAGTAATCGTGCTGACGGCGCTTTGCAGCAAATTCTGCGTCCTTTAAATACTCATAGGCATACACATTACGGTAAGCAAAACCGGGAATCTGCTTGTCTTCTTCAATCACGTCAATCGTGATGGTTTCCATAGCGGGTACTTTTTCTACTTTAGCTGTATAGAATCGGCAGCCAAGGTAGGCTTCCAAGAATTCATATACGGAATACAGAGTAGAAAAAGTTCCTTAGTCTTCTTGCTGTCAATCTTCATAATTTACAATTTACCTCCTTGATGTAATCGGAACGTGCCTTGGGAATTACTTTCTTAAAAAATTTCATTTGAACCCCTCCGGTATTTATTGCAGCTATCGTGTGTTGTATCTTGATTTCTCACGCTCTTTCTGCTTTTTGCCGGCAAGGAATTCTGGCAGATACTCACCTTTATACTTATGCTGATACCGCTAAGCTCAGGAATTCTCTTCTGCCTTGCGAAGATACCGCAGATGAAAACTCCCGAAAAGACCTCGGGCGCTCTGCGTTTTCTTAAAAACAAGACGGTCTGGCTGTGTATGCTCGGAATATTCCTCGGCGGCGCGGCTGAATGCACTATGTCGCAGTGGACCTCGGGATATCTTGAGCAGGTGTTCGGCATACCGAAGGCAGTAGGAGACATTCTCGGTGTTGCCGCCTTTGCCGCCGCGCTCGGCACGGGTCGAACGCTCTACAGCAAGATAGGCAAGAATATCCACCGCTCTCTTTTCCTCGGTGCGATAGGCGCTACTCTCTGCTATCTTACCGCCGCGCTCTCGCCCTTTGGATTCCTTGGTCTGTTTGCTTGCGCCTTCACGGGCTTTTGCGTTTCTATGCTCTGGCCCGGAAGCCTTATCGTTGCATCCGACTACTTCCCCGACGGCGGCGTGCTTATATACGCGCTTATGGCGGCAGGCGGAGACCTCGGCGCGTCTGTCGGTCCTCAGCTCGTAGGACTTATCACAGACTTTGCGATAGAAAACCCAACTATTGCATCTCTTGCGGAAAATCTCGGACTTAGTGCCGAGCAGGTGGGAATGAAATCGAGTATGCTCGTGGGAATGATATTCCCTTTAGTTGCTATTCCTCTCTTTGCTTATTTCAAGGCGCAGAGTAAGAAGAAGTCGCTTAACAACAAATAAAATTAACCGCGAAGAGCTATTGCATCTTCGCGGTTTTTATGATATAATAAGTGCAATAAATCAAAAAGGAGCTTAAAATGGAAAGTAGCTTTGATAAGATCAAAAAGAATTTTGGATTTGGCTGTATGCGCCTCCCTATGAAAGACAACGCGGTGGATTACGACGAGTTCAACAGAATGATAGACGCCTTCATCGGTGCGGGATTCAATTATTTTGATACCGCTCACGGCTACCTCGACGGAAAGAGCGAGACTGCTATACGCGACTGTCTCGCGGCAAGATACCCCCGCGACGCCTTCATTCTTGCCAACAAGCTCACCCATCCCTATTTTGAGACCGCAGAGGACGTCCGTCCCTTCTTTGAGAGCCAGCTCGAGCTTTGCGGAGTAGAATATTTCGATTTCTACCTTTTCCACTGTCTTAACGCTACCAACTATCAGAAGCACAAGGCTTGCAAGACCTTTGAGACGGTAAAGCAGCTCAAGGCAGAGGGCAAGGTAAGACATATCGCTATGTCATTCCACGACACCGCAGACGTGCTTGATATGATCCTCTCTGAAAACGACTGCATCGAGGCTGTACAGCTTCAGATAAACTACCTTGATTACGACGATCCGGGTGTGCAGAGCAAGAAGTGCTACGACGTTGCGGTCAAGCACGGCAAGAAGGTCATCGTTATGGAGCCTGTCAAGGGCGGCAGCCTTGTCAACCTTCCCGACGAGGCGGCAAAGAAGGTCGCGAGCCTCACGAGTGGCTCTCAGGCATCCTTTGCTATACGCTACGCCGCATCCTTCCCCGAGGTATTTATGGTGCTTTCGGGCATGGGAAATATGGATATGCTCAACGACAACGTATCCACCATGTCTGATTTCGTTCCGCTCACGAGCGAGGAGATGGACGCGACGGCAGAGCTTCGCGAGATAATCCGCCGAGTAGATCTCATTCAGTGTACCAAGTGTGAATACTGCGTTGCGGGATGCCCTGCGGGAATAAAGATACCTTATATCTTTGCTCCCTACAACGAGTATCTTGCGGCTAAGATAACGCGCCGCGAGGCTACGGCAAAGCTTCCTGCCGACAGCGCACCTGCCGCTGACTGCATCAAGTGCGGCGCGTGCGAGGAGATCTGCCCTCAGTCGCTCCCCATCCGCGAGCTGCTTGAAAAGATAGCGCGCAGACTCAGATAATTTACTGCTTAAAATTTAATATAACTATTACTTGCTACCTGTAGCTTGAAATTTTATCATATTCTGTAGGGACCGGCGTCCTCGACGGTCCATTTTCAACACAAAGTTACTAAAAGCCT
>CALCTA010000144.1 GCA_937893945.1 uncultured Clostridia bacterium
TAGCACCGTGCTCGACGAGCTATGGAACACCTACCGCTCTATGACCGAGACAGAGATAAGAAACACTCTCGCGCTCTTCCGCTTTATCGGAGACGACGTGTATAAGCAGGTATCTGAGCTGAGCGGCGGAGAGCGCGCGAGACTGACTCTCTCAAAACTCATTCTTAAAGAAACGAACCTTCTCGTGCTCGACGAGCCCACAAACCACCTTGACGTAGGCTCTCGAGAGGCGCTCGAGGAAGCGCTTGAGGACTATGAGGGAACGCTCGTAACGGTATCGCACGACAGATATCTGATAGAAAAGCTCGCCACTCGCATCATAGATATGCGCCCCTCTTCTCTTGGCGGCGGATATACCGATATAAATATCACTCGCAAGGGCGAGGGCTACACCGAGCTTTGCCGCGAGCGTGAGAGACTTTCTCTCACATCTGATGATAACGCGGGGAGATGCACCGAGACCGCAAGCTCGGGCAAGGAGCTTTATCTCAAGAAGAAAAAGGAGACCGCGGCAGAGCGAAACGCGCAAAAACGCCTTGAAAGACTTCGCAAGGAAGCCGAAAGAATTGAGGCTGAGATTGACGGGATAGACGCAGAGATGTCGGGAGACGCGGCATACGATTACGTCCGCCTTTCCGAGCTTGAGGAGAAAAAGAATTCTCTTGAGGAGCGTCTGCTCGAGATATACGAGGAAATATAAAGGAGAATGAAAATGATAGGAATAATAGGAGCTATGAGAGTAGAGACAGAATCTCTCAAGGCAAAGCTTACGAATAAAAAGACCGAGGTAATCTGCGGCGTTGAGTACGTCAGCGGCGAGCTTTCGGGCAAGAGCGTAGTCGTGGCGCAGTGCGGCATCGGCAAGGTCTTTGCCTCTATCTGCGCGCAGACAATGATACTCCGCTACGGCGTGAGCGCGCTCATCAACACGGGTGTCGCGGGAACGCTCTCGGACAGGATAGGCGTGCTTGATTTCGCAATATCCTCGGCAGTAGTTCAGCACGATATGGACACCTCTGCTCTCGGCGATCTTCCGGGACTTATTTCGGGTATAAATATCGTCGAGATACCTGCCGCCAAGCGCCTTACCGAGACCGCCTGCCGCCTCGCCGCGCTTCAGGGAAACAGATGCGCCGAGGGCATCATCGCCTCGGGCGATCAGTTCATAAACAACAGAGAAAAGAAGCAATGGATACGCGACACATTCGGCGCCATCGCCTGCGAGATGGAGGGCGCGGCTATCGGACACGTCTGCTACGTCTCGGGTGTTGATTTCGTTGTCATCCGCTGCATATCCGACAACGCCTCGGGCGAGGCGGATATGGAATACCCCGAGCTTGTGGGAATAGCCGCCGTGCGCTCTCAGAAGCTCGTTGAGGCTATAGTAAGGGAGATAGGCTGATATGGAGAACGTAAGAAGAATAGCAAGCTTTTCTGTCGATCACGACTTCATCACCCCGGGAATATACATCTCTCGCATAGACGGAGACATCACCACCTACGATATGAGAACGAGAAAGCCGAACTGCGATGATTATATGGACAACCTGACTATGCACTCGCTTGAGCATATGTTCGCGACCTATATCCGCAATTCCTCTATCGGAGCTGACGTGATCTACTTCGGTCCTATGGGCTGTCGCACAGGCTTTTATCTGCTCGTCAGAAACGCCGAGGATACCCGAGTACTCGCTGAAATAAAGGGGGTACTGAGACTTATCTCTACCGAGGCTGACAGGATGTTCGGAGACACGAGAAAGGAATGCGGCAACTACCGCGAGCTCTCGCTTGACGCCGCTAAAGCAGAGGCGGCTCGCTACCTCTGTGAGCTCGAGGCAAGAGAGCAGACCTTTATCTATCCCAAGTCCTGACGCAAAAGCTTAATAAACTCAAAAATAATTCCTAAAACTATAGATTTTTTATGGAATATATGTTATAATGTAATATAATACTGAAAAAGGAACTCTAAATTTAATGGCTAAATACATCGAAAAGATCGAGCAGTCAACTCTGCCCGTAATAGCTCTGCGCGGCGCTGTGGCATTCCCCGGCGTAACGCTCAGCTTTGAGC
>CALCTA010000145.1 GCA_937893945.1 uncultured Clostridia bacterium
GAGTAATTCTTTTACGTCAGGAATTTGAATAATACGTCTTTACGGGAACAAGGAGGAAATGATATGGCTGAATACGCAGGACTTCACATTCTCAGAAGTCCATACCATATAGACAACGCCTACGATTATTTTCTTCCGCCTCATCTCCGCTCAGAAGTGAGCGTAGGAGATTTCGTAACGGTTCCCTTTGGCGTCGGAAACACAAGGGAGATCGCTTTGGTGGTCTCCCTTAAAGATTGCCCTGCCTCCCCCACGCAGAATTACAAGCCGATAGACTCGGTGTGCGACAAGTCCCTCTCACTTTCAGAGGAGATGCTCGGTCTTTGCTTCTTTATGAAGGAGCAAACGCTCTGTACTATCGGAGACGCTGTGAGAAGCATGATTCCCGCGGCGGCACTCACAAGACCGTTTGAGATATATCGCTTATCCGAGGACGAGCCTGTGGGCGAGGACGGACTTGACGACACCACGCGTTTTATTCTTGAGCATATCAGAAAAAAAGGCAAGGCAGATACCGAATCCTTAAAAAACAGCTTCGGCCCTGCCCTCAAGCCTGCGCTCAAAAAGCTTACCGACGGTGGATTTATAATCAAGGACTTTGAGATAAAGGAAAGCTCGCGTAAGACTGAAAATCTCTACAGACTTCTTGTCAGCCGCGAGGTTGCCGAGGCTATACTTACGCGGACTCACGGACAGATAAAGCTGCGCTCCGAGGCGCATCTCGGCGCGCTTAAGTATTTTCTCACTTGCGGTCTTGACGAGATAAGCGAGAAGCAGATACTCGCTGACTGCGACCTGAAATCAGCTCAGCTAAAGGCGCTCTGCGATAAGGGAGTAATTGAAAAGCTCAAACGAGAGATAGACCGCGGACTTGCGCTCGTGCGCCCCGAGGATTACAACTGCAACTACAAGGACGCCTCTCCCATAATCCTCAACGACGAGCAGCAAGCAGCATTTGAAACGCTTAAGAGCTTTACCGACAGCGGCGAGCCGAAGGCGGCTCTGCTTCACGGAGTTACGGGAAGCGGCAAGACCTCGGTAATGATGCGAGCTATCGACCACGTGCTTGACGGCGGCAGAAGCGTTATAGTTCTTCTCCCCGAGATAGCACTTACTCCGCAGACACTTGAAATATTCTGCTCAAGATACGGAAAGCGAGTGGCTATAATACATTCAGGTCTCTCAGAGGGAGAGCGCCTTGATACCTACAGAAGAATAAAGAACGGCGGCGCTGACGTAGTCATCGGCACACGCTCTGCCGTTTTCGCTCCGCTCGACAATCTCGGAATGATAGTCATTGACGAGGAGCAGGAGCATACCTATAAATCGGATATGAATCCGAAATATCACGCCAAGGATATCGCGAGATACCGCTCGGCGCATCAGAATTCACTTATGCTTCTCGCATCGGCTACACCCTCCTTTGACAGTTATTACAAGGCAAAGGAAGGAAAATACGCTCTCATAAAGCTGAAAAACCGCTACGGCGGCGCAAAGCTTCCTCGCGTGTCGGTAGTGGATATGAGAAAGAGCGCCGCGGGCGGAGTTACATCTCCGCTTGGTAATATGCTCTGTGAGAAGCTGGTGGAAACAAAGGAGCTTGGAAATCAGTCCATACTCTTTATCAACCGCAGAGGATATAACAATTTTCTCTCTTGCAGAAGCTGCGGAGAGGCTGTTTCCTGCCCCACCTGCAGCGTTTCTATGACCTATCATACATACGGCGGCTCTTACGACCGCGGCGAGCTGAGGTGTCATTGGTGCGGCAGAAGAATGCCCGTGCCCACGACCTGCCCTTCCTGTCAGAGCGAGCATATCGCGCGTATGGGATACGGCACTCAGCGCATTGAGCAGGAGCTTTCCGAGCTTTTGCCAAGTGCGGAGATACTGCGAATGGACACCGACACCACGAGCGCCAAGAACGCCTACGAGGAGCTGCTTGGAAAGTTCCGCAGAAGAGAGGCGGATATACTTCTCGGCACACAGATGGTAACAAAGGGGCACGACTTCCCTGCCGTTACGCTCG
The DNA here is from genome assembly GCA_937893945.1 of uncultured Clostridia bacterium. Lineage (GTDB taxonomy): Bacteria > Bacillota > Clostridia > Oscillospirales > CAG-272 > HGM12713. The sequence continues at coordinate 2,027 of CALCTA010000145.1, forward strand.
TCGGAGTTCTGCTTGCCGACGCATCGCTCTATCTTGACGACTACCGCGCATCCGAGCGCACCTTTGCGATGCTGACACAAGTCATCGGTCGTGCAGGCAGAGCCGACAAAGAGGGAGAGGCGATAATACAGACGAACAATCCCGACAACGACTGCTTAAGGCTTGCTTGCAAGCAGGATTACGAGAGCTTCTACGAAAACGAGATAAGGCTTCGCAAGCAGCTTCGCTTTCCGCCCTTCTGCGATATCGCTCTTATGACGCTATCATCCGGAGACGAAAAGGAGCTTATGAAGGCGTCGGCTATACTCTCAAAGAATTTTGAGACACTCGCAAAGGGTGAGTACAACGACCTGCCGCTGCTTACCTTCGGTCCGTTTGAGGCTCCCGTTTATAAGGTTGACAACAAATACAGAATGAGAATGGTGGTAAAGTGCAAGCTGAACAAGCGCTCGCGCGCTATGTTCTCTTCACTTCTCTCGGATTTCTCAAGGTCGGGTGCGAAGGGACTTAATCTTTCTATAGACTTCAATCCCTCAAACCTCTGACATGTAAAATATGTAAATATTCATTTTCGGAAATAAAAGGAGATATTTATGGCAAAACTCAAAATACTCAAGGTCGGCGACGAAGCGCTCCGCAAGGTCTGCCGCCCCGTAGAAAATATAACCCCCAGAGTTCTTCAGCTGCTCGACGATATGATAGAGACTATGCGCGCCGCAGACGGTGTTGGACTTGCCGCACCTCAGGTCGGCGTTCTTCGCAGAATAGTAGTTATCGAAACTCCCGACGAGGGACTTTTTGAGCTTATCAACCCTAAGATAATAGCTTATTCGGGCGAGCAGATAAGCGAAGAGGGCTGTCTCTCTGTTCCGGGCAGATGGGGTACTACCAAGCGCCCTATGCACGTAACCGTAAGAGCGCTCAACCGCAAGGGTGAGACGGTGGATATCACGGGCTCGGGACTGCTCGCAAAGGCGTTCTGCCACGAGCTTGACCACCTCGACGGAAAGCTTTATATCGACGTGGCTATCAGTATGGATAGCACAGACTGACAGGAGAGTGCCGAATGAAGATACTGTTTATGGGTACTCCCGACTTCGCGCTCTTTTCTCTCAAGGCTCTCGTTGAGGAGAGCGGACACGAGATATGCGGAGTCATCACTCAGCCCGACAAGCCCAAGGGCAGAGGCTATGCGCTTCTCCCCCCACCCGTAAAGGTTTACGCCGAGGAGAAAGGAATAACCGTATATCAGCCCGCAACGCTTCGCGACGAAGCCTTTGCTTCACTTCTCACCGAGCTTTCCCCCGACCTTATCGTCGTTGTAGCATTCGGCAAGATACTGCCGCAAAGCGTTCTTGATTTTCCCAAATACGGCTGTATCAACGTACACGGCTCGCTTCTCCCCGAATATAGAGGCGCAGCGCCAATGCAGAGAGCGGTTATGGATGGTAAGACCGTAACGGGAATTACCACTATGTATATGGCTGACGGCATCGACACCGGCGATATGCTTCTCAAATACGAGCTTCCTATAGGCGAGGACGACGATTTTGAAGTCGTTCACGATTCTCTCGGCGCTCTCGGCGCTAAGGCTCTGCTTGACACCATCCTTCTTCTTGAGAGTGGCGAGGCTGTTCGCGTGCCGCAGGATGAATCTCTCGCTACCTACGCTAAAAAGATAACCAAGGATGATTGCCTGCTCTGCTTTGATAACAGCGCACGCGCTCTCCATAATCTTATACGAGGACTTTCTCCCTTCCCTCTTGCCTTTACTCACACACCCGACGGCAAGCTTCTCAAAATAATCGAGACGAGAGTTGCCGATGATACGCGTGAGCATAGCGAGGATGAATGCGGCAGAGTTCTTTCTACTGACAACGGAATAGAGGTAGCCTGCAAGACAGGCTCTATCCGCATACTCCGCCTTCTCCCCGAGGGTAAGTCGCGTATGTCAGCCGAGGACTTCATCCGCGGCAGAAAAATCGCGGTAGGAGATAAGCTCTCGTAAATATACGAAAAGGAAGGTTTTCCTATGATATTTGGACTTTTCGCTTACGACTGGACTATACTTCTGGTCATACCAGGATTTATAATCTCGCTCTGGGCGCAGATAAAGGTAAGCTCCACATTCAAGAAATATTCCAAGCTTCGCACTTATAAAGGAATAACAGGATACGACGCGGCAAGAAGGATACTTGACGCAAACGGTCTGCATCACGTGGCTATAGAGCGAGTAAGGGGCGACCTTACCGACCACTACGACCCACGAGCTAATGTCATCAGGCTCTCGGACAGCGTTTATTCTTCATGCTCACCCGCCGCTATAGGCGTTGCCGCACACGAATCGGGACACGCAATTCAGTATGCGACAAACTACGGACCTATAAGATTTCGCATGGGGCTCGTCTCTATAACCAACTTCAGCTCTATGCTCGCTATCCCGCTCTTTTTCATCGGTCTTGCCTTTGCGGCAGAGCCGCTGATGCTCGCGGGAATACTGATGTATTCAGCTATCGCATTCTTCCAGCTCGTTACTCTCCCCGTGGAGTTTAACGCGTCCGCCAGAGCCCTCAGAGTACTATCAAGCTCAGGAATGCTCTCCCCCGACGAGCTTGGAGCTTCAAAAAAGGTACTGACCGCCGCCGCTCTTACCTACGTTGCGGCGCTTCTGACATCCTTGCTGACGCTTCTCAGACTCGTTCTTCTTGCGGGCGGAAGAAGCCGCAGAAATTAACAGACAGGAATTGATTTATCATGACGCCGAGATCTCTTGCCTACGACCTTCTCCAAAAATCAGAAAAGAGCAAACAATACTCAAATATAGCGCTTGACCACGCCCTTGAGAAAAGCGGCATGAGCTCTGCCGATAAGCGACTTGCATCGGCTCTCTTCTACGGCGTTACCGAGCGCAGAATAACGCTCGACTATCGCATATCTCAGCTTTCGGCACGTCCCGTGGACGAGCTTGACGCCGAGGTGCTTTGCGCTTTGAGAATGGGGCTTTATCAGCTTATGTACCTTGACAGAGTACCGCCGCACGCCGCCATAAACGAAACTGTTGGGCTTTGCAAAAAAAGGTTCAGCGGATTTGTAAACGCCATTCTCCGCGCTCACACGAGAGAGCCGTTTGTGCTTCCCTCTCGTGAGGATGCCGCCGAATATCTCTCTGTCTCCTGCTCGGTATGCAAGGCGCTCTGCGAGAGATTTATCTCTGTATTTGGCGTTGAAGAAGCAGAGCGGATACTTAACGGATTTTTCAGAGTTTCTGATACCACTCTCCGCGTAAACACGCTTCGCACGAGCAGAGCGGATCTCGCGCTCAAATTAGAGGATGCCATACCTACCGATGTCTCTCCCGTAGGACTTTACGTCAAGGGCTCTGTCAGAGAGCTTTACGGATTTTCCGAGGGACTTTTCTTCGTGCAGGATCAAGCCTCGCAGATATGCGTAGAGGTGCTTGACGCAAGAGAGGGCGACCTCATGCTTGATATTTGCGCCTGCCCCGGCTCTAAGAGCTTTGGCTCGGCGATAAAAATGAATGGCGTCGGACGGATAATCGCCTTTGACCTTCACGAAAACAAGCTCTCGCTCGTAAGAGATAGTGCAAAACGCCTTGGAATAGACATTATCGAGACAGCCGCTATGGACGGTCGCACGCCTACACCTGAGCTTGTGGCAAAAGCAGACAGAGTTCTTTGCGACGTTCCCTGCTCAGGCTTTGGTGTTCTCGGCAAAAAGCCCGAGCTTCGATACAAGGACCCCGAGGAATCCTCACGGCTTCCCGAAATACAGCGCGCCATACTTGAAAATGCCTCGCGCTACGTCAAAGAAGGCGGAGTGCTGGTCTATTCCACCTGTACACTTCTCCCCGAGGAAAACCAAAAAAATATCGAGGCTTTCCTCTCTTCCCACCCCGAATTCTCACTCGCTCCGTGGAGCGTTGGCTCTCTCGTATGCGAGAGCGGCATGATAACTCTTATGCCGCATATACACAATACCGACGGATTTTTCATAGCTAAACTTATAAGGAAGTAATATTTCTGTATGAACACTCAAAAAGTCGATCTGCTCTCGCTTCTCCCCGACGAGCTTGAGGAATTTCTCATCTCGCTTGGCGAGCCCAAATACCGAGCAAAGCAGCTCTTTACACAGATGCACAGAGGCGTCTCCCCTGTTGATATGACCAATATCGGTAAGATCACCAAGCAAAAGCTTGACGAGGTAGCTTTCTATTCGCTCCCGAGGATAAAAAGAAAGCTTGTCTCGGCGATAGACGGCACGGTCAAATATCTGTTTGAGCTATCTGACGGCAACTCGGTCGAGAGCGTAGTAATGAAATATAAGCACGGAAACACCATCTGCGTTTCCTCTCAGGTCGGTTGCCGTATGGGATGTGCCTTCTGCGCTTCAACTATCGGCGGAAAGCTGCGCGACCTCGCTCCCTCCGAGATACTCGGGCAGGTCCTCGTCGCGCAAAACGACACGGGCGAGCGCATTTCCAATATAGTTATGATGGGTATAGGCGAGCCGCTTGACAACTATCAGAACGTAATTAAGTTTCTCCGCCTTGTCGGTTGCGAGGACGGAATGAACATCGGCTATCGTCATATATCTGTCTCGACATGCGGTCTTGTTGATAAAATTGACATGCTCGCAAAAGAGGATATGCCCATAACGCTTTCAATTTCGCTTCACGCCTCCGACGACGAGACGAGAAGCTCTATCATGCCTGTCAACAGACGATGGAACATTGCCGCACTGCTCGACGCGTGCAGACGCTACTATCAGTCAACAGGCAGGCGCATCTCCTTTGAATACACGCTTATTTCAGGCAAGAACGACTCTGTTGCCTCGGCAGAGCGACTTGCAAAGCTTCTCAACAAGGCTCTTCGCCCCTCAAAGAGTGATAGCTTCCCAATACACGTCAACCTCATTCCCGTCAATCCCGTAGCAGAGACAGAGTTTTCAGCCACGGGCAAGCAGGCTGTACAAAGGTTTGCAAAAACGCTTGAGGACAACGGCATACGCGCGACGGTCCGCCGCACGCTCGGTGCTGACATAAACGCTTCCTGCGGACAGCTTCGCCGCGAGGAAGAAAAAAAGAACGCGTACAACTGACCTATTCTCCTCTTTCAAAGTACATATTTACACGCGAAAGAGGTAATTTAATGGTTTTTAAATTCAAAAGGAGCATAGTTCGTTCGGCAAGAAGAAAAAGAAAGGGCTATCGCTTTCGCGACAGCCGATTGCCCGAGCGCTTCAAGGCACTTGCCAGAAATCCCGAGATAGATATTTTCGGAGAGTTTACCGAAGAAAAAGAGCGATCTTGGCTCAAAGCTCGCTTGCTTCTTTTACGGCAGAGACTTTCTTCCCTGCTTTCAAGAGTAAGGGCTTCGATCAAGAAAAGACAAAAGCCGCCCGTTCGGTCGGCAATACTCGTAGGTGCGGTGTGCGCCTCGGCACTCTCGGTCGCGCTTGCGGCACTCCTTTCGCTCTTTATGCTCTTTGGCAATTACGGCGGAAGCTACACAGAGGTTGAGATCCCCGACCTTATCGCTATGAGTGAAGCGGACGCTCTCGCCACACGAGAGGATATATTTGAATACGTTATCGAATACCGAAGAAACCCCGATGCCGAGGTCGGAAGCGTTATCGCGCAACGCCCCGCGCCGAATATGGTGCGCCGCTTGTATTCAAAGGACAAGAAGATAACGCTCAGACTGACAGTCAATCGCGAGAAGGAGCAAACGGTCATTCCAAGCACCGTGGGACGCTCTCTGCGCGACGCGTCTCTTATGCTCAGAAACGCGGGGCTTCAGGTCAGAGTGATAAACGAATACTCAAGCACCGTTCCATCGGGAACGGTAACCTATTGCTCGCGCTCCGAGGGTGAGCTTGTGGACATTGACGAGGTAATAGTCCTGAAGGCAAGTCTCGGCAAGGAGACGGTCTATAGGCAAATGCCCGATCTGTACGGACTTGGCGAGAGCGATGCGATAAAAAAGCTACTCTCGATCGGACTTGTCGCAGGAAAAATATCCTATGCGCCCTCGTCTCACCCAATAGGCACAGTAATTGCGCAAGAGCTCAGCTCAGGCTCACCTGTAGCCGAAGGCACTAAAATTTCACTTACCGTCAGCGGAGGTCAGACCTTCTCCGACTGACACACGACAACAGAAGAGAGGAAAAACAATGGCAGAACAGATACACGGAAAAATAATGCTCGGTGTGGGCGGACTTTATACAGTCCGTATCCTTGCTGCGCCCGAGGGCTCGTCCGCCCATGTCGGCGAGACTGTCGTATGCCGCGCGCGAGGCTCGTTCAAGCACCGCGATATCACTCTGCTTGCGGGAGACAACGTCATCATCTCCCCGACGACCTCTGCCGAAAAGGCTAAAAAGGGAGAGGAGAGCGCAGAATTCGTTATAGACGAGCTTTGCGAGCGCAAAAACGCTCTTATCCGTCCCCCTCTCGCAAATCTCGATTATATGTTCATAACTATGGCGGCGGCATCGCCCTCGCCTATACTTACGACTGTTGATAAGCTCATCTGCATTGCGGAATTCAACAATATAGAGCCGATAATAGTAATAACCAAGCGAGAGCTTGACGAGGAATATGCCGCCGAGCTTGAGGGGATATACAAAAAAAGCGGATTTACCGTATTTTCTCTCTCTGCAAAGAACAACATCGGCGTAGATGAGATACACGCCTTTATAGAACGCGAGCTTGTGGGCAAGACCTCTGCCTTCGCGGGCGCTTCGGGAATAGGAAAATCCACTCTACTCAACGCTCTCTTCCCCTCTCTTGAGCTTTCAACCTCAGAGATCAGCAGAAAGATACAACGCGGCAGGCACACCACAAGAAAGGCAGAGCTTTACTGCCTTAGCAGCGGTGTGGAGTGCGGCTATATAGCCGATACACCGGGATTTTCCATGCTTGACTTCGAGCGTTTCGACTTCTTCGAGAAGGAAGATCTTCCCCTGACGATGCGAGAGTTTGAGGATTACATAGGACTCTGCAAATATACCAAATGCTCTCACACCAAGGAAGAGGGCTGCGCTATACTTGAGGCGGTCAGAAGCGGTGCTATACCGAAATCGAGACACGAGAGCTTCTGCGAGCTCTACGAGGTCCTCAAGGCAAAGAAAAAATGGTAAAGGAGTTCATTTATGAAGGCTTTTATTTACACGGGCGGAGAAATATTTCCGAACAATATCACTGAGCATCCCAAGGCTGACGACCTTACTATCGCCGCTGATTCAGGCTATAGCAACGCAAAAGCTCTCGGCGACTCGGTACAGATACTCGTCGGCGACCTCGATTCGCTTGATCAGTCAAAGATAGATGGCAAGCCCGAAATTATCACAGTTCCCGCCGAAAAGGACTTTACAGACACTCAGCTTGCGGTAGAGACCGCGCTCAAGCGAGGAGCTGACGATATCGTCATCATAGGCGGTATAAGCGGCAGGCTCGACCACACGCTTTCAAATCTCGCGATACTCAAGGACCTCTCGGACCGAGGCATCTACGCGCTGATGGCGGACGGAAAAAACAGAGTGAGATATATAAGATCCACAAGCACGCTCATCGCAAGAAGCGGATACACCTATCTCTCTCTTATAGCCGACGGAGATAAGGTCAAGGGAGTAAGCATCGAGGGCTGTAAATACCCTCTCCAGAACGCTGTGCTGAACGACAGATACCAATACGCAGTCTCTAATGAGATAGTCGGCAACTGCGCTCTTATCTCTGTCAAAAAGGGTGGTCTTTATATCATTGAGAGCGCCGATTGAAGCAGAGTGTCTCCCGTGCTTTTTATTGCAAGCTCGCGCGATTCTGCCCACATTACAGTTTGATAAAGCATTCCGAGGATACGGATCTCTGCGTCCGTATCCTTGTTTTTGTTCTCACCCATTCCCTTTTCAAATCTGTGAAGAAGAAAATCAAGCTTGCGCTCTCCGAGAATATCTTTCAATAATGCGATCTCTTGCCTATCAAATGAGAATATCATAGAAACCAATCGCTCTCGCATACGGCGAAGCCCTTCCTCATCCGTGCGACCGTCCTCGCGTGTCATCACACCCACAGCCTCTATCTGATACAAAGCCCCAAGTCTGTCCTCACGCTCCTGCGCGTAGGAGAGACTTTTTCTTCTTGCTCTGTCCTCAAAGCACACTCGTTTCTCTTCTCTTTGCTCCGCCTCGTAGAAAAGCTGGCAAAGGCTTGGCATATCGCAATCAAATTGCGGATAATCAAAGGCAATAAGCGCGCCTGACAGCACCTCGCGAATATCAGGTGAGCGCATATACGGATGCGGCGAGAGAACTCGCTCTCTCCTTCCAAACGCCCTCACTCCCGTACTTTTAACACGCTCTCTGTAACGAAATCTGCTCATACCAAGCTCGGTAAAGAGAATGCATTCTCCGGGAAGCACCTCGGATATATCAGGAAGGATGTTTGCCGCGCGATAGACACCAAAGGGTGCGCTCAGATGAAGCGAAAGCATCTCGCGGCTGACCGAAAGGCTTCCGCCTATTGCCGCCGATAGCCCCTTTACCTCTGAGGCAAAATAGACCTGTCCCTTGTATATCCTGTAAAAAAGCGGCTTCTTTCCCTTTTTATCTCTCGCGAGCAACAGCATTTTGCGCTCTCCGTCGTAAAGCGAGAGGGCAAATCCGCCGCGCAACGAACCGAGAAAATCTATGCCGCTTACCCTATACCCCTCGAACACGGCAGAGGTAGATAGCTCCTCGGCATCCATCGCGAGTGAGAACGAGCATCCGCCACGCTCAAAGATAGCAGGCTGAGTATCCTCTTTGTCGCTGAAGGCATCA
>CALCTA010000146.1 GCA_937893945.1 uncultured Clostridia bacterium
CGAACGAGATCCCTCGGTCGTGGGCGAGCCACTCCCTCGCTATTTTTGACCTACCTCGGTCAAAAATAGTTCGACTTCGCGGCGGTTATTGCCATATCACCCCACCTCACCAACATCTCGCCGCTCCGCTCAGGATGACCTGCTCGAATGAGGTACGGTCGTTATTTTGAGATTTTTGGACCGTCAATTTGCGGAGCAAATATGGCCGCACGGTCCCTACAAGGTTTGGTGGTTTCTTTAATGTCTGTAGAAGACAACATCCTTGGCGTTCCGTTTATAAAGATATCATTGTGTTTTGCGCGGACGACCGATGGTCGCCCCTACGGTTAGGTGTAAGACGGCGAGAGGCGGATATGTAATCCACCCCTACGGACATTCTTTTTCTGTCTGTAATGACCTAAATTACACGCCCATACGGGTTTATATAATAATAATGAAGAGTTTGTCCTCGCTCTCTCTGTTGCTTCAAGCCGCTTATCCAGAGCAAACGTCCGCTTTTTTAATCGGCTATTGACTTTGAGCGGTTTTTCTGTTACAATAATAAATCAGAAGAAATTTATTGCTTTTTTGGAAAAGAAAGGCTCAAAATATGTCAAATATTACAGATATTGTCATCATAGGCGCGGGACACGCCGGCATCGAAGCCGCTCTTGCGGCGGCAAGGACGGGAGCGGATACGGTTCTGTTCACGATGTCTCTTGAATCAATAGCAAATATGCCCTGCAACCCCTCGATCGGCGGAACGGGAAAGGGACATCTCGTATATGAGATAGACGCGCTCGGCGGTGAGATGGGTCGCGCCGCCGATCTCGTTACGCTTCAGTCGCGTACGCTCAATCTCGGCAAGGGCGCGGCGGTCCATTCCAAGAGAATTCAGGCGGATCGCAAGAAATATCAGAATATAATGAAGCACACGCTTGAAACTACCCCCAATCTCCGTCTCGTTCAGGCTGAGATAGTAGCTATCGAGGTCGAAAACGGCGAGGTCTCTGCCGTGAGAACTCAGCTCGGCGAGGTCTGGAGCTGTAAGGCGGCGGTCATCTGCACCGGAACTTATCTTGACAGCCGCATCTTTGTTGGCGACGTCAACTATGAGAGCGGCCCTGACGGATTTCTCGCCTCTCGCGGTCTCTCGGCGTCTCTTTCCGCGCTTGGTATCAAATTGATGCGCTTCAAGACCGGAACGCCCTCGCGTGTCAATCGCCGTTCTATTGATTTTTCCGTCCTTGAGCGCCAGGACGGTGAGGATAATATCACGCCTTACTCATACAAGACAGACGACGCGTTTTTCGACGGAAATCAGCAGCTCCCCTGCCATATCGTATATACAAATGCCGAAACTCATCGAATCATAAGAGAAAATATCAATCGCTCGGCTATGTACTCGGGTCAGATACACGGCACCGGTCCTCGCTACTGCCCGTCTATCGAGGACAAGCTGACGAGATTTGCGGACAAGGAGCGCCACCAGCTTTTCGTTGAGCCTGTGGGCGCGGACACCGAGGAGATGTACATTCAGGGCTTCTCGACCTCACTTCCGGTTGACGTTCAGCGAGATATGCTCCACTCTCTCGACGGCTTTGAAAACGCTGAGATAATGCGCTACGCTTACGCTATTGAATATGATTGCATCGACCCCACCGAGCTTTACGCGAGCCTTGAATTCAAGGCAATTAAAGGACTTTACGGCGCGGGACAGTTCAACGGCACGTCAGGCTACGAGGAAGCGGCGGCGCAAGGACTTATCGCAGGTCTCAACGCGTCCCTCGCGCTTCGCGGCAAGGAGCCGCTGATACTTTCGCGCTCCGAGAGCTATATCGGCACGCTTATTGACGATCTCGTTACCAAAGGCACGAACGAGCCCTACAGAATGATGACTTCTCGCTCGGAATACCGCCTGTTGCTGCGCCAGGACAACGCCGACGCGCGCCTTACCAAAAAAGGATATGAGGCAGGGCTTGTCAGTGAGGAGCAATATCAAGCCTTCCTTAAGAAGCAGGCGCAGGTAGAGCAAGAAATAGAGCGACTTAAGACCACACATATCTCTCCGCTCGTGTTAAATCCGTTCCTCAAAGAGCGTGGTCTTGCCGAGGTAGCCAGCGGATTTTCGCTCGCAGACCTGCTCAGACGCCCCGAGCTTAGTTACGAAATGCTCGCTCCGCTTGACAAAAACCGCCCGTCGCTCCCCCCGAGAGTGCTTTTGACAGTCGAGGTAAGCGTAAAATACGAGGGCTACATCCGCCGACAGGAAAAGCAGGTGGCGGAATTTGAACGGCTGGAGCAGCAGCTTCTGCCGGAGGATATCAACTACGACAACATTCAGGGTCTGCGCCTTGAGGCGCGGGAAAAGCTGGGGGCCATCCGTCCCCGCAGCCTCGGACAGGCAGGACGCATCTCCGGCGTGTCTCCCGCCGATATGGCGGCGCTGATGATTTTCTTAGGAAAGAAGGAGTAATCTCCATGGGTAAACTGCGATTTTTACTGGCGCTGTGGATGGCCAAGCTGTCCATTCCTGCGCTGAAGATCACCCGCCATAACGGCACGGACTTCCCCGGCGCACTGGCGATCCGTATCTGCCCCGATTTTCTGCGCTATGTGGGCAAGCCCAAGACCATCGTGGCGGTGACGGGCACCAACGGAAAAACCACCGTCAGCAATATGCTCACCGACATTTTGGAGGGTGAGGGCCACCGCGTCATGTCCAACCGCGCCGGTTCCAACATCACCTCCGGCGTTTCCACCGCCTTTATCCGTAACTGTGACCTCTTTGGTCGTGTGAAGAAGTGCGACATGGCGGTACTGGAGGTGGACGAGCGCTCTGCACTTCGGATCTGTCCCCATGTGCGCCCCAACTTCATCCTCATTACCAACCTCTTCCGCGACTCCATTATGCGCAACGCCCATCCCGGCTACATTGCCGACATTCTCACTCGCGGTCTGCCCCGTGAGAGCACCTTGATCCTCAACGCCGACGAGCTGATCTCCGGCAGCGTTGCTCCCGAGAATACGCGCGTATATTATGGTAT
>CALCTA010000147.1 GCA_937893945.1 uncultured Clostridia bacterium
CCTTTTTTTCGAGCCCGAGGTCTTTGCACGATTTCCTCAGGCGAGCCTCTATGCTCCCCGTACCAACTATCAAAAATCGGTACTCACCGCATTTCTCGCAGAGTATCCGAGCCGCCCTTAGCAAGCATTCGTGATCCTTACATTCTTCAAGGCGAGCAAAAATTCCTACGACCGTAGCGCTCGCAGGTATCGCCATTTCCCTTCGCTTTGCCGCTCTTTCCTCGGCACTCAATCTCCGCAAAGGCTCTGCTCCGTTTACGATGACTTTCACCATTGAGCGCGGCACTCCCATAAGCGCAAGATCGCGCTTGACCGCAGGCGAGACTGCGATAACAGCGTCGCACGTAAGCTTTGACGTGAAGGCAGTAAGCCAACTAATCAACTTCTGTTCGTATATCTTTTTCAGCGGAAAGCAGCAATGGCGCGTATATACCGATACCCGTGCGCGCGCGAGCTTTGCGGCAATTCGCGCAGAGGCGCAGCCGTGGGAATTAACTATATCAGCTTGTAACCCCCTTAAAATAAAAAACAGCTCGGGTATGGCGAGCAGATCAAGCGAACGATCGCGACAGCCTTTCATCTGCACCGTACGAACGCCGAGCGCTCTCAGTCTTGGCAGTAGCTTACTTTCTTTAGGCAGAATAACGACAGTCTCTATGTCCTCACATTGATGCCTCAGGCGATTAGCAAGCAACACCCCCGCACCGCCGATGTTGCTATCACTTATTATCTCAACTACACGCATTTCCGTCTCCTTTTTTCTTTATTTTCCCCCAAAAGCAAAAAAATACACTCCCTGACGAGAGTGTATTTCACATTTTTGATTATTTTCTCTTTAGCTTACCAACAACTCTTCCACAGCAGACAGCCTCAGCGTAATCGCGAAGAAGAATATCACCGTAATCGGAATTAAGCGAGATAAGTCTGTCTCCGCCGTATTTCTTGAAGTATCCGTTGCCGTCGAGCACGAAAATTCCAAGCTCTCCGATCTCAACGCTGTCGGTATCCTCAACCAGCACGATGTCGCCGTCGTGGTACTTCGGCTCCATACTGTTACCGCTTATGCGGAGAGCAAAGTCGGTGCTTGCGGTCCTCTCGTTGCTCGGAATGCTGATCTCCTCGGCAATAGAATCATCAAGATACACACCGGGTCCTGCCGAAACTGGAAGATCGTAGAGAAGAACGGGGCGACGGGCAAAATCCGCAGCAGCTGTACTCGCCGCAGGCGAGGGAGTAAACACGGGAAGTATTTTTGCACTTTGAGTAGGCTTCTGCACGGTCTTTGTGCTTCTTGCTCTTACGGCGCTCGCAGAAGTCTGCTCTGCCACCATACCAACTCTGTCAAGCTCCTTATGAGCGACCATAGCCACAAGCTCTCTGCCATGTCCGTCAAGCTGACGGTAGTCCTCAATAAAAGCTATTTCCTCAGCGCTTAGTGTGTAATTATTCGTATTTTCAGGCGTACCGCTGACTATATAATCGAGCGTACAGCCGAGAGCGTCGGCAATAAGCACCATGTTTGAAAGCTTGGGCGAATCGCTGATACCCGCTAAGATCTTGCTCAGAGTTCCGAGAGGAATCCCCGTAAGATCAGAAAGCTTCTCATTGGTTATCTTTCTTTCACTCTTGATTTTTTTAATTCTTGTTATATAATCCATACTCGGCGCTCCTTGTTCCGTTTCTGGAATAATGATACCACATTTTTTTCGATTTGTAAAGGGGTTTTTGAAAATTTCTTTCCAAATTTGATGATTTTTTTGATAAATTTTCTCCTTTTGGAATTACCCTTTATATTTCTACAGTTTTTAGTATTATCCGACACCGCTCGTCCTTAATTTATGCTATATATATTTAATATATAGTTATATAGGTAAAATATACAATAAGCCGCCCTTGTTATTGTGCAAGTAAACAAAACTGAAAATCTTGCTTCAATAGACATTGATTTTATCGCGAAAAAATGGTATAATATACGATGTGTAGTACCGTCTTGTTCGGTATGCAGTTAAAACCATAGGAGGTTCATAGTAATCATGAAGAAACTCATTGCTTTGGCGCTTTGTCTCATTATGCTTTTGAGCACTTTTGCAGGCTGTGCGTCAGAAAATGCAGAAACAGAAGAAGATCTCGGTGCGTATATCCATATGTACTTGACCGAGCCGGTTTATAATTTTGACCCTGCCCTCGCATTCGGCAACGAATCGGCGCTCCGCGTTGTCAGCCTTATGTATGATAACCTTTTCATACTCGACGAGAACGGTGAGCCTAAAAAGTCGCTCGTAAAGAAGTGCGATATCGACAAGGACGAATACACAATTACTCTTACTCTCCGTAACGATACATATTGGTCTGACGGTTCTCCCGTCTCCGCAAACGACGTTTTCTTTACTTGGGAGAGACTTCTTGATTCCACTAAGTCCTTTGAGGCTGCTTCTCTTCTTTACGACGTAAAGAACGCAAGAGCCGCTAAGGAAGGCGACGCTTCTATCGAGGACGTTGGAATTGAGCTTTTCGATGAGTCTTCCTTTATGATAAGACTTAACGAGGGTACGGATATTGACGAGTTCCTTATAAAGCTTTCGAGCTACGCGCTCGTTCCTCTCCGTAGCGACGTCGTAAGACGTACCGCCAAGGAGAACGACTGGGCAAAGAGCCCCACAAGCATAGTAACGAGCGGACCCTTCCGTCTCCGCACTGTTTCTTACGATTCTGAGGATGCAGGCATTATCCTTGAGAGAAACGCTTACTATCGCAGAGACTTTATGAAAGATAAGCCCGACAAGGCAGTTACCCCCTTCAGACTTATCATTGATTATACAATGAATGGCGAGGAGATCCTTGCGGCTTACGAAGAAGGTAAGCTCTTCTACGTTGGAGATCTTCCCCTTGACGTTCGTTCCAAGCATACGCTTGAGGAATGGGCTGAGATCGGCGATGTAAACGATGCTTTAAGCACACACAGCTACGTTGTTAACAACAATGCTGTAGTAAGATATTACAATGCAAGCGAATTCAAGAATCTCTCCGCTTACACCGAGGGACTCGTTGCAGGTCAGGACGGCGATCAGATATTCGCAAACGCGGCTGTTCGCAAGGCTCTCTCGCTCGCTATCAACCGTGATGAGATCGCAAAGACTATCGTATTCGCAGAAGCTGCTGACGGTCTTATCCCCGGCGGTATATATGAGACAGACTCCAAGAAGGATATGTTTGCTGACAACCGTCAGAACGGCATTGCCACAAGCGCAGATATGGGCGCCGCAAAGGCAGCTCTTCAGAGTGCAGGCATCGATGCCGGCAAGTATATGTTTGCTATCTCAGTTCCCGCTTACGACGAAGTTCATATGAAGGTTGCGGAAATGGTTCAGGCTGCTTGGACAGAGCTTGGATTCCACGTTGCTATTTCGGCTATCAAGAACGTTGAAAACAAGGATACGGCAGTAAGCACAGGCGCAGTTATCACCGGCGTAAAGGACGATATCTTCGCTGAGAACTATGCGGCAGGCAAATACGAGATCGCTGCTATCGACTACACAGCATTCTCCCCCTCGCCCTTCTCTCTTCTCGCTCCTATTGCAAAGGGCTACACAGGAAATGCAAGTATCGCATATCAGGGATCTGAGTTCACCGTAGCAAATCACATTTCCGGATACAACAGCTCCAGATATAACGAGCTTATCGAGTCTGCTTTCGAAACTAAGGATCTTGATGCTCGTGCAGCCATTCTCCATGAGGCTGAGGGTCTTCTCCTTGAAGAGCTTCCCATTATCCCCGTCGTATTTAACAAGAGCCTTACTATGAAGAGCAAAGAGCTTTCAAACGTTGATTACAGCTATTATCATTGCCCCATCTTCACTAAGACCAAGCTCAAGAATTACGAGGACTACATTCCCTCCGAGGATGCAGAATAATTAAAAACAGCAACGGCTGTCGGGTTACCGACAGCCGTTATTTTTTGCCTTTATTGCGCTCGTCTATCTGCGCCTTGTGCTTCTTCCCTACGTCAACAGAGCTTTTGTAGGTAACTCCGCGCATGATAGTATTCGAGCCGAATTTATTTCTTATTGAGTCCACCGTTTTATCTATCGCCCTTGCCTTGTCCCGCTTATCGTTGTCAAACAAGGACATCTGCTCCTCGTCCTCATAGGTAACGTTTGTCAGCGAAACGCCGAGAAGCCGAAGGGGCGTTTTTCTGTCCCACAGCTCCGAGAAGAGCGAACGGCAGACCGAGAATATCTCAGTGGTAATGTCGGTCGCCTCGTCAAGCTTGCGCTGATGTGAGCGGTCTCTGAAGTCGTTGCCGCGTATCGTAACGCCTATACAATAGGCTCTTGCGCCGTCTGCGCGCATTCTGGACGCGGTGGAATCGGCAAGCGCTAAAAGTATCTTATAAGCCTCTTCAACGCCCGTAACGTCGTTTTCAAGCGTTGTGGAGTTGCTGTACCCTTTTGCCTTTTCGGGATGCTCAAGCACGGGAGAATCGTCAATTCCGTTGGCAAATCGGTGGAGCTGATCGCCCATCTTGTTGCCGACAAGACCGTGCAGAATGTGTATATCAAGCCGTGCGAGGTCGCCTATCGTGGCGATGCAGGCGCGTTCAAGCTTATCGGCGGTAGAAGCACCGACCGTGAACAGCTCGCGCACGGGAAGCCGCCAGAGCTTCTCTGGCACCTCTGAGGCAAGGAGCGTATGCACCTTGTCGGGCTTTTCGAAATCACTTGCCATCTTGGCAAGAAGCTTGTTTGAGCCGATGCCAACGTTAACGGTAAAGCCGAGCTCGCGCTTTATCCTGTCCTTTATTTCATAAGCAGTTGCCACGGGATCGGGATATATGTTACCCATTCCGCTCATATCAAGAAAGCACTCGTCTATCGAGAACTTCTCAAGCGAGGGGGTATATTCCCTGCATATATCCATAAAGGCGTGCGAGCATTTCTCATAAAGCCTGAAGTCAGGTCTTGCGAGATAAAGCTGAGGGCATTTTTTGAGAGCCATTCCCACGGGCTCGCCGGTTTTGACACCGTATTTCTTTGCGGGAATAGATTTGGCGAGTATCACTCCCGTTCTCTTATCTCGATCGCCGCCTATGGCAGACGGAATAAGCCTTATGTCCTCCTGCCCCGCAGAAACTCTCCGCGCCGCCTCCCAAGAAAGAAAGGCGCTGTTTACGTCTATATGAAATACAAGTCTCTCGCTCATAAGCACCCTCCTTTTGTCAGATAGCGTCTTTATTTTATTATACCACATTATTTCGCCTTTTTCAAGACGGTATGATGGTCAGTTTGTGGAATTATAAAAATATCCTATATCATTCTCCTGCAAAAAACTCCGCACCCGTTGCCAAGTGCGGAGAATAAAACTAAGATTTGAGCTTAGGTGGACTCTTCCATATTCAAATATTTGTTTATCAAAGCCTCAAACTCGCTTTCATCACTGCTCATCCAAGAATTATAGGCGAGAATTTTCCCATACTCATCGCTATACCTGAAGCGCTTTGGTTCTTTAGCGGATATTAAATCAAATTCACCGTTTGAGTAGCCAATAAAAAAGCATTTTCCGTACGGAGATGCTAAATTAGGTCCATAACCGTGCATCTCGAAATTTTCTATATCGTAGCATAGATCTTCAATAAGGGCTATATCCAATTCTTTTATCACAACATAATTCTCATGGTCATAATAGTTTTCACCTGTGCCCAGATCTACTATTTTTATCTCTGTTACTTCTGAACAGTCCTTGTCAAACTCCCAATGTTTTGTTTCCGAAGCGGCAAAAAACGTTATTAAAGAAATCAATAAAATATATAGCAACGTTAGCGACACGCTAACAGATACTATTATCAACGCTATTTTAGAGCTCTTTTTCATGGTTTGCACTCCTCTCAAAATATCGGTAAGTTTACTTCATTATATCAGCTATACCCCGCCATGTCAAGCGATTTTGCACATTTGCTCAGCAAATCGGCTCATTCGTCGCAGAAGCAATAACAATCCACCTGAATTGCTACTCGCAGTTCGAAATTTTATCATACCTGTAGGGACCGGCGTCCTCGACGGTCCATTTAGATATTTTTACGTAATCTCAAGAGAATCAATACAGTTTGAATAAATCAAAAAATGTCTTTCATTTGAATCATACCGTAACATATTTTTGTCCGCCTAAGCATTTGTTTTATCCTTTACTTTTTTGGACCGTCGAGGACGCCGGTCCCTACAGGCAAATTTTTTATTACCCTTTATCTCCCTGTTTTTTATTCCTTATCAGTTAATCTCTTTTGAGTTTGCCACTATGATGGGGGTTCGTTTTAGAAAAAAAACGGGGCTGCAAAGCAGCCCCGTATTATTTATGAAATTAGTGAAGGATGCAACGCTCGGTGTCCTTGTCGAAGATGTGAAGTCTGGACATATCAACAGCAACCTTGATCTTGTCGCCTGCTCTCGACTGAGAACGGGAGGATACACGCGCGATGAGAGATGTAGGCTCATCCTCGGGATCGCCAACGGTGAGGTAGAGATAGATCTCTGCACCCATAAGCTCGGTAACGTCAACGTTAACGTCGAAGGAGTACTCGGGGTTAGCGAGAACAGCAGCCTCAACGTCGGAAATTGCCTCGGGACGAAGACCAACAACAACCTCCTGACCGATGTAATCAGCAAGCTCGGGAGCATTTGCCTTCTCTGCGGGAAGTGCGAGAGAAACGCCCTGGAACTCGAAGTTAACACCGGTAGCGCTCTTAACGAGCTTACCGTTGATGAAGTTCATCTGAGGTGTTCCGATAAAGCCTGCAACGAAGATGTTGCAAGGATAATCGTAAAGGGTCTGAGGTGTATCAACCTGCTGAATGAGACCGTCCTTCATAACAACGATTCTGGTAGCCATGGTCATAGCCTCTACCTGGTCGTGAGTTACGTAAACGAAGGTGGTACCAACTCTCTTATGGAGCTTGGTAAGCTCGGTTCTCATGGCTGCACGAAGCTTAGCGTCGAGGTTGGAAAGAGGCTCGTCAAGCAAGAAGACCTTAGGCTCACGAACGATAGCTCTACCGAGCGCAACACGCTGCTTCTGACCACCGGAGAGTGCCTTCGGCTTTCTGTCGAGAAGGTGGGTGATATCGAGGATACGAGCAGCCTCTTCTACGAGACGCTTAATCTTTTCCTTGGGAACCTTATTGAGCTTAAGTCCGAAGGACATGTTCTCGAATACCGACATATGAGGATAAAGAGCGTAGTTCTGGAAAACCATCGCGATCTCTCTGTCCTTAGGTGCTACGTCGTTTACAAGTCTGTCGCCGATGAAAAGCTCACCCTCGGTGATCTCTTCAAGGCCTGCGATCATACGGAGTGTAGTGGTCTTACCGCAACCGGAAGGTCCAACGAGAACCAAAAACTCCTTATCCTTAACTTCAAGGTTGAAGTCAGATACAGCGGTAACTCCGCCGGGATATTTCTTATAAATGTGTCTGAGTGATAAACTTGCCATTATTTTGAGCCTCCTGAATTTATTGCTTGATGAGTCAAAGTTAGTCTAATATACCTATATTATTATACCAAAAATTACGCAAAAATGGAAGATGGTAAATTCCCGAAATTTCATCTTTCTATTTGTGCAATATACACAATTTCGCGCTTTTTTTGTTAAAAATCAATTAACTGCATTTAAGGTTGCGTTTAATATATTAAAATCACTTTACGTTTTTCATCGAGAGAGATATTCTCTTTTTCTTAACGTCAACCGCCAGAACTCTCACCTTTACCTGATCATTGACCGACACTACCTCAGACGGATGCTTTACATATCTGTCAGAAAGCTCGGAAATGTGAACGAGTCCGTCCTGATGCACGCCGATGTCAACGAACGCGCCGAAATCTATAACGTTTCTTACAGTTCCGTTGAGCACCATATCGGGTTTGAGATCCTCAATGCTCATAACATCGTCGCGAAGCGCAGGGGGCGTGAGGCTGTCTCTGATGTCTCGTCCGGGCTTCTGAAGCTCGGAGACGATGTCGTGAAGCGTGGGCGCGCCTATTCCACATTCCTCGCATACCTTAGCAGATCCATATTCCTTGACTCTGTCAGCGAGATCACCAAGCTTACCTGCCGCAACGTCAGCCTCGCTGTATCCGAAGATAGCAAGCAGCTTATGAGCCGCCTCATAGGACTCGGGGTGAACGCCTGTATTATCAAGTATCTCTTTTGAGTGAGGAACTCTTAAGAATCCCGCGCACTGCTCGAACGCCTTAGCTCCGATTCTCGGAACCTTGAGTATCGCTGCTCTGCTCTTGAACTCGCCATTCTCTTCTCTG
Organism: uncultured Clostridia bacterium; assembly: GCA_937893945.1. Classification (GTDB taxonomy): domain Bacteria; phylum Bacillota; class Clostridia; order Oscillospirales; family CAG-272; genus HGM12713. The sequence continues at coordinate 8,304 of CALCTA010000147.1, forward strand.
TATTTAACTATGTTCTTAGCCGCAGTCATATTTATTCCCGAGATGTAAGAAAGCAAGGAATAGGACGCAGTGTTGAGGTCAACACCGACAGAGTTTACACAGTCCTCAACCACGCCGACAAGCGCACCGTCAAGTCTTGCGGGCTTCATATCGTGCTGATACTGTCCGACGCCTATAGACTTGGGGTCTATCTTTACAAGCTCCGCGAGCGGATCCTGAAGTCTTCTTGCGATAGATACCGCCGAACGCTGCATAACGTCAAAGTCGGGAAATTCCTCAGCGGCAAGCTTGGAAGCAGAATATACAGATGCTCCCGCCTCGCTGATTATGATATACTTACAGTCGTAGTTTACGTCCTTAAGCGTCTCTGCGATGAATATCTCGCTCTCGCGCGATGCCGTTCCGTTACCGATAGCGATAACGTCAACTCGGTACTTTTCAACCATGCGCTTGATTATCTTAGCCGCTTCCTCGGTCTTGAATTTAGACTTTGTGGTAGGATAAACAACGGCGGTATCAAGCACCTTGCCCGTCTTATCAACAACGGCGGTCTTACAGCCGTTTATATATCCGGGGTCAAAGCCAAGCACGGTCTTTCCCTTGAGGGGAGACTGCATCAGAAGATGCTTGAGATTCTCGGCAAAGAGCTTTATCGCTCCTTCGCTCGCATTATCAAAAAGGTCGTTGCGAAGCTCACGCTCGATAGAGGGCGCGATAAGTCGGTCGTAGCTGTCGATGACAGCAGCCTCAATATATTTAGCCGCAGGGCTCTTGGGATTGGTTATCATCTCATTGCAGAGGAAGTTGAGTATAATTCCCTTCTCCACAGTAATACTTACCTTCAGGAACTCCTCCTTCTCGCCGCGGTTTATCGCAAGAACGCGATGCGAGGGAATGCGCTTGATAGCCTCGGAATAATCGTAATACTGCGAATATACCGAATCCTCCTCTGTAGCGCCCTTAGTAATGATAGATCCCGTATCAAAGGTAACCTTACGGACAGTTTTACGGTAGTCGGCGTTATCCGACACGCTCTCAGCGATAATATCGCAAGCGCCCGCAAGTGCCTCCTCGGCAGACTCGACCTTCAGCTCCTCGTTAACGTAGCCTTCTGCTATCTCCTCAAGAGAAGGCTCATAGCGGTTCTCCTGCGCCAGAATAAGCTCTGCGAGAGGCTCAAGTCCCTTCTCCTTAGCAACAGACGCTCTCGTCTTTCTGTGAGGTCTGAAGGGGCGGTAGATGTCGTCAACCTCGGTTATGGTCTGCGCGTTGTCAATAGCTACAGATATCTCGTCGGTCATCTTGCCCATCTCGGTAATAAGGTTCTTTACCTCCTCCTTGCGCTTCTCTATGTTGCGAAGGTAGGTAAGTCTGTCGTCAAGGTCGCGCAGAATTCCGTCGTCAAGGCTTCCCGTCTCTTCCTTACGGTATCTTGCGATAAACGGGATGGTATTTCCGTCATCGATAAGAGCGACGGTCTTCTCAACCTGTTCTACCTTGATCTTAAATTCCTCGGCAAGTGTTTTGATAATGTCCATTTTTTGTTTCTCCATACGCTGTGTATTTATTGATTATTTTCCATGTTTCTCAAGCGCCGCTATCTCATCGTCGTCAAGATACCGCCACTCGCCACGCTCAAGAGAGCGATCAAGCGTTAGCGGTCCAAAGGTAAGACGCTCAAGATAAGTGATCTTATTATCAAGCGCTTGAAGCATACGCTTTATCTGATGATATTTTCCCTCGGTCAGCGTTATAACGCCACCCATTCCGTCCTCGTCAAGCTCTATTTTCGCAGGTAGAGTAACGTAGCCGTCCTCAAGCGTCAGTCCGCCCTCAAAGCGTTTTGCGTCCTCTATGGACACGGGCGATCCTGCACGAAATCTATAGGACTTGCTGACATGGCTCTTAGGAGCGAGCAATCTGTGAGAAAGCTCGCCATTGTCGGTTATGAGCATAAGCCCTAAGGTGTTTTTGTCAAGGCGTCCGCACGGAAACATTCTATCATTACGCACACCGTCGGGCAGAAGATCGAGCACGGTTCTATCTCTGCCGTCCTCTGTCGCGCTGACTACTCCGTCGGGCTTATTGAGCATAATATAGCTGTATTTTCGGTAAACGACAGGTCTTCCAAAGAATGATATCTCGTCGGTATTCTCGTCCACCTGCATATCGGCGGTCTTGGCAACAGCGCCGTTGACGGTAATATTCTTACCACGTATCGCACGCTTTGCGTCAGACCTTGAGCAGCAACCCGTGATGCTTAAGAATTTATCAAGTCTCATTTTTCTCCTCAAAGTAATATCCACACTATAAGGAGCATTATCGCGAGGATAGTTCCCGAAACCAAAGCTCCCGCCTTAAATCCCGCAATAAAATCCTTTTTTACTTCGCTTTTGTGTTTTTGGCTCATTTTAACACCTCCTCGGTGTTATTTTTGCCTTCCCCGGCGTCTTTATTCGCGCGCTTTACTTAAGCTCTTTCTGCTTTTTTGAGCCAAGTCTTACCTGCGAGCAGACTATTCCGAGGAACATAAGCGCGCAGCCGCAATATCCCGCGATAGATATAGTATCTATTCTGAATATAGCGCCTCCGAGCGCACTGAAAGCAGACTCTGTGGAAAGAATAATAGCCGCATAAGTAGGATCTGCGTTCTTCTGTCCGACCACCTGCAAGGTATATCCACCTCCGACAGACAGCACACCGCAATAAAGTATCGCCCACTTAGCGTCAAGGATAGCCGAGAGGCTGAGCGTAGGTCCGTCGAATATTGCCATACATATAAGTCCAAGCAGAGCGCACACCGCAAACTGTCCCCATGAGAAGTGCAACGAGCGTACCTTCTTTCCGAAACGGTCGATAAGAATGACGTGAAGCGTCCAGAGGAAAGAGCCGAGGAGCAGCAAAAGCTCACCCCAACCGAACTTGAGTCCCTCGCCCGACTTATAGCAAAGCAGGAAAAGTCCTATAAGCGCAAGACCTGCGCCTATCCACACCTGCAAGCCCGTTTTCTTCTTAAAAAACAGAAAGTAAGCGATAGGCACGCAAACAGTATAAAGTCCCGTGATAAAGCCCGAGACGCCCGCGCTTGCGGTTATTTGTATTCCGTACTGTTGGAGAGTTATCGCGGCAAAAAGAACTATTCCCGTGATAAGTGAAGCCTTAACGGTATATCTTCTCTCCTCCGCCGAGCTTCTTCCACGCTCAAATATAAGCACTACGGGCAGAAGCGCTATTATTCCAACTGTAAAGCGAATGCCTATCATCGTAAAGGCATTTATGTACTTTGCTCCATCCACTTGTGCTACAAAGGCAAAGCCCCAGATAAGCGCCGCAAGAAGAAGCACTCCGTTTGAGAGTGAGGTCTTTTTCATATCTTACTCTTTTTCGCTCTTTTCCGCTATCTTTGCAAACTCTCTGAAAGCTTCTACTTCTTTATCATAGTTCTTCTGTCCGACTATCTGCTCGTGCAGGCATATAATGCTGTCGGCGGGAAGGACCTGAAGCTCGGGATTATTCTGATAAATCTCGGTATCGCCAAGGCGAATGCCGTAAGCATCGATAGCGCCCTCGGGAGCTTCGTCAAAAATTTCAGAAAGAGGCTTGAGGCGCTCTATATTAGGATTTGTCTCAAGTATCTCGTCGTAGAGCCATCTTTCAAGGATATATACCGAGCCGCTTCCCGTCTTATACTGAGTGTTGAGCGCCTCGTATTCGCTTCCGTTGAACACAGTATCAACAAAGACCTGCTTCGACTGAAAATCCTTTATCTGATCCTTAGAGTAAATGATGTAAGAGATAAGTCCTGCCTTGCCATCCTGCTTGTTTCTGCCGAATTTTTCGGGCAGTGTATCGCTAAGCAGACGCTCTATCGCCGCCTTATCGTCAGCTTCAAGGGTTGCTGAACCCGCATATGTAACGAGAATATCCTTTTCCTCGTGCGTCCACGACTGTATCAGGCAGACCGCAAAAACTACCACAAAAAACGCCACTACTATAGTCGGCCATTTATAGTGATACCAATAATTATCAAGCCATTTAAGGAATTTTCCCTTTTCAACAACTATTTCCTTACTGTCAAGCTTTTCTTCGCTCATTTTAAAGCTCCTTTCCAAAAATGCAACGAAGGGCTGTTACATCATTTGCTGCAACAGTCCCCACGTTGTATATTTTACGCTCTATATACGTCAAGTATCTTTATTTCAATTACCTTGCCCTTGTTGGTCGTTGCAGTAACAGTATCGCCCTTTTTCTTACCGATAAGAGCCGCGCCAACTGCGGAACGGTCAGAGATCTTGTTCTCAAATGGATCTGCCTCGTTAGAGCCAACTATCTTATACTCGCACTCAATGCCGTCGCGTGTGATCTTTACCGACGAACCAAGTCCAACAACGTCATGAGCGCCCTCCTCAACTACGATAGCGTGCTGAATAAGCTCCTCAAGCTCTTTAATTCTGGTATAGCACTTAGTCTGCTCATTCTTTGCCTCATCGTACTCAGCGTTCTCAGAAAGATCTCCGAACGAACGTGCCTCAGCGATAGCGACCTTGATCTCTTCCATTCTGACTTTTGTCAGATACTCATATTCTTCCTGAAGCTTTCTAAATCCCTCTTGTGTATATTTCTGCTCTGCTGCCATTTCGATTACTCCTTTAAAGTTGTATTATATTTTTATCATTTAAATAACTCTACCGCTGCCTTAAGCTGAGCGTCATCGCCCTGCGGAACGATATGAATATTTACCTTTTTATGCTCCTCGCCAAGCTCCATCTTAACGTCAGGATCTATTCCTACCTTATCGTATCCTACGAGCTCTTTATCTCCGCCCGAGTAATACATATGCGTAGTGAGCTTTACAGCGCCAGAAAATCCGCTGTTGAGTGGGAATGTCGTCTGCATACAGCCCTTACCGTGAGTAGTAACGCCTACAGTCTTGGCAATGCCGTAATCCTTGAAGTTAGCAACGAAAAGCTCTGCCGCGCTTGCGGTGTTCTCGTCGCAAAGCACCACCGCGTTAAGATCTCTATATATGCCTATCTTTTCCTTGACTATACTACACCCCTTGAGGTCTGCCGAATCGTAACTACAAGGCTCGATAGCCTTTTGGGTAAGCGTTCCGTCAGCACTCTTGGTCTGAATATAGAGATCGCCCTCATTAAGAAAATAACTGAGAACTGCCGCAATAGATATTTCGTATCCACCTGGATTTCCACGAAGATCGATAACGAACTTATCGCATCCCGCCTTCTTAAGCTCCTCTATCTTAGCCTCAAACTGAACAGGCGTCTTATAATTGAATTCCAAGAGATTTACAATGCCTACAGAATTGTCGCTCTCAAGTATCTCGGTATATACCGACGAGCTTTCGATCTTCTTTCTTTCGACAGTAAAGGTCTTTTCCTCATATTCTCCATCCGCCTGAGCTCTGAGGACAGTGAATTCTACCGAAGTGCCCTCTTCTCCAAGGAACACGTCGAGAGTGCCCTCGTATCCAAGCTCGGTTACAGTTTTCACACCCTCCTCGGTCTTTACGCTGTAGATAAGGTCGCCTGCCTTAACTTCGCTATCAAGCGCGGGAGAGCCTTCCATAACGTTGAAAATGTGTATAGTCGCAGTCGTTTCACCTTTATAAACAATATCCTCGTAAGCTACGTTTACGCCTATTCCACACATTCTCGCGGCGCCGCTGTTATTTAACTCGATAAGCTCCTCAAGTGTATAGTAAGCCGCATAAGGATCGCCCGTGGCTTGCACGTACGCCTTAAGCGCTTTATCTAACATTTTATTCTTATCGTATTCGCCGTAGAAGTATTTGTCGATATATTCGTTGAGCAAGTCTATTCCCGTCTTTGACGCGGCAACTTCCTGCTCCTGTATTACAAGATTATCGGCATACTTGGCTCTGAATACTTCAGCGCATATGCTGTAAGTCAGAAGGACGGTAGCGATAACTAAGGCTACGATAGAAAACAGATAGCCCTTCAGAGATATGGCATTTTCCTTTTTGAACTTTCTCTTTTTAGCTTTTCCGTCAGCAGTTTGCGGCATAATATCGCCGTCCTGCTCTTCTCCTGTCTCGCTGTTGCTTATATCAGAGATGCTTTCACTGTCAATATTTGTTTTAGTCTCTTCGTTATGAAGATTGTTGTTTTCGTTTGACATTAAAGAACTCCTCGTTTATGGTAAAACTTTATATATAGGGTATTCAATTCAAATGCGAAATACCCTCAAAAGAAAGCATTTCGCAGTTGAATTATATGAAGATCCTGATCTGTCGATCAATATTTTACTGCCTTTGAGTCAAGATATTTTCTTACCATCAGGGCAACCTTGAAGGTTATAGCATGCTCGAACTCACGCAAGTCAAGACCTGTAAGCTTGCGGATCTTCTCAAGTCTGTAAACAAGAGTATTTCTGTGAACGAACAACTTTCTGGAGGTTTCAGAAACGTTGAGGTTGTTCTCAAAGAAGCACTGAATGGTCATAAGAGTTTCTCTGTCGAGAGAATCAAGGCTTCCCTTCTTGAATACTTCCTGAAGGAACATTTCACAAAGAGTGGTGGGAAGCTGATATATAAGTCTTCCTATACCAAGATTTTCGTAGCTGATGATATTCTTCTCGGTCTCAAATACCTTGCCGACCTCAAGCGCGACCTGCGCCTCCTGATATGCCTTGGCAAGCTCCTTGATGTTATCAACGATAGTGGAGATACCGATAGCTACCTTGGTGTAGAATTCGGTAGATATAGTGTCCGCGATATTTACAGCTATGCGCTCTATCTCGCGCATATCCGTGCCGGGCTTCAGCTCCTTAACAAGAACGAAATCGTGTTCACCTACGCTGATAACGTAATCGCGGGACTTGTCGGGGAACATATTCTGAAGCATCTCAAAGGGCATCATATCGGTCTTGCCGAAGAACTTGATAAGGAAAACTATTCTGGGCTCTTCAATATTAAAGTGAAGCTCTTTGGACTTTATGTATATATCGCTGGGAAGGATATTGTCGAGAATGATGTTCTTTATGAAGGAACCCTTGTCGTACTTTTCGTCGTAAAGGCTCTTAATGTTACCCATGGATACCGCAAGAAGCTTTGACATCTTCTCTGCCATTTTATCCTCGCCCTCAACGAATACGACGTATTCGTTTTTAACGCCTGTTCCCATATAGCGATAGGTATATCCACCAACGGCAACGAACTCGCTTGAGAAAGGAAGCTCCTCGTGCACGCCCTGACGAATATCGCCCATTTTTCCAAGGTCAGAACACGAAATAACGACGCCGTTCTCGTCAACAACGCCGATAACGCGGTCAAACGCATCCTTCATCTGATAAATTACGCCTTGAAACAATCTATTCGACATATCTTTAACCTCTTAAAACATAATTTTTAGATTTGAATTGTACATACTGACCTATATTATACACCCTTTTTTGTTATTTTTCAATAGCGTTTTAAATATTTTTTATAAAAATTCCAACTTTTTTTGTAAATATTATATGAATAGTACAGTAAAAGTGCATAAAACAGGCTGTATCTTTTTCAACAAAAGGTCAAAGCTCGCTTATCATTACAAGGCAGGCGAGTACAAATCCGGATGCTGTCTCGGTACGGAGGATTCGCTTTCCGAGTCCCGTCATGACTGCGCCCTTTTCCTTTGCCTTCTCTGCCTCCGCCTCAGAAAATCCACCTTCGCTTCCTATAATTATAGATACGCTCTTTGGCAGTGTGTCGCGCGAGCGAAGTATCTCACCGAGCGTAACAGTTCCCTCTCCCTCGTAGCAAAAGAGGCAGAGATCGCTTTTAGCAGCAAGCTCAATAGCGCTTTCAAATGATACTGCGGCGCTCACCTCGGGAACAAGGCTTCTCCTGCACTGCTTTGCCGCCTCTGTGGCGATCCTACGGCGTCTTTCGTTCTTTCGCTCCTCAGCGGCATCCTTTATCCTTACGACGCATCTCTCGCTTTGAAAAGGAATTATCTCGGACGCGCCGCACTCGACCGCCTTCTGTATTATAGTATCAAGCTTGTCCCCCTTGGGAAGTGCCTGAAAGAGCCTTATATATATCCTTGGCTCGTTCTCACTTACAGCGCTTGAGATTATCGTAGCCACCACTTCCCTGTCTTCGTCAAAGGACGAGATGGCGCAAAGGTATTCCTTTCCATTCGTATCGCAGACTGTTATCTGCTCACCTACAGCCATACGTAAGGATCGCGCGATATGATGCGCATCCTCACCGACAATAGAGATACGGTCCTCAAATACTCTGTCCTGTTCTACAAAAAATCTTGGCATTTCTGCTCTCCGTTAAAGTCAAAATCAATAATTGCTCTTTCCTGCCTCGCCCTTAAGAAGTGTTACCAGACGGCTCGTGCCAAGTCTTGTAGCACCGAGAGCGATAAAGTTCTCGGCATCCTCAAAGCTCTTGATTCCGCCTGCCGCCTTTATCTTAACACCCTCTCCGACATTCTCCGCGAAGAGCTTGATGTCAGCGGGAGTAGCGCCCGCAGTTGAGAAGCCTGTAGAGGTCTTGATGAAATCAGCGCCCGCCTCGGTAACTATCTTGCACATGCGCACCTTCTCTTCATCGGTAAGCAAGCATGTCTCGATTATTACCTTGAGTATCTTATCTCCGCATACAGCCTTAATAGCCTTTATCTCCTCAAGTATTCTTTCATATCTGCCGCCTTTGAGGTCTCCGATATTTATTACCATATCTATCTCGTCAGCACCGTTCTCAATAGCGTCAGCTGTTTCGGCGCACTTTACCTTTGTGGTGTTATATCCATTCGGGAAGCCGATGACCGTGCAGACCGCAAGCCTGCCGTCAAGGTACTCTGCCGCCTCCTTAACGTAGGAGGGAGGGATGCAAACAGATGCCGTTGCGTATTTGAGTCCGTCGTCGCATATTGCCTTGATGTCATCCCAGGTAGCTCCCTGAAGAAGCAATGTGTGGTCAACATATTTCATTATCTCATTCTTATTCATTTAATATATCCTCCGATTTTTAAAATTTATTTATAGTATTTGTAAAGTTTATTTAAGTGAAAAATCAAACACGCATCTCTCACCCTCAAGGCGTAGAGCGCAGTCAAAGCTCTTACCTGTGCGAGATGACCTGAAGCCCTTTATTACCGAGGTCCGCCCGCTTTCAAGCATAAGAGAAACGTTTCTCTTTGATATTGCTCTTTCGCATATATACGCGCCCACTCTGAATTTACATCCGTTTTTATAATTGCTACAGCCGTATCCGAATTTATCTCGTTTTACGTCTGATGAGCAAAGTGGACACTTGCCCACAACGTCGCCGAAGAATCCCGTATCGGTATCCTCCTCAAGCGGAAGATCGGGTATGGGGGCGAAATAGCGCGCTATCTCCTCTTTCGCAAGTCCGACAGTCTCGTCAACGCCGTTCTCACCTCTGAAAACACGCTTGAGCGCTCTGCCCATCTCGGAGGTCTTGAACTTGTCCATATTTATTCCCATTCGCTCAAGGCTCTCAACGAGGTACTCTCCGTCGGGAAGAATGGTATATACGTCCTTTTTGAGCTGTATGTATCCGCTCTTTCGCGCGTTGTCTATAATTCCTGTTCTTGTCGCCTCTGTGCCAAGCTCAACACCCTCAAGCATTGCTCTGTATTCCTCAGCATCGTCAACACCCACCGTGTCCTCTGCCATTGCCTTTTCCTCACGGAAAGGATTTTTGAGGTAGTTATTGAGCGTTTCTATTGTGTAATGCTTTGGCGGTGAGGTCTCCTTCTCAACGGGAGTGAAGTTGATGTTGACCGTATCGCCTTTTTTAAGATTGGGAAGTATCTTATCCTTCTGAGAAGCATCGTCGTACTTCATCCAGCCCTTTTCCTTTATAGAAAGTCCCTTGAGGACAAAGTTCTCAAGCTCGCCTACGCTTATGGTCATCTCTACCTTCTCGGCAAGACATTCCTCAGAACAGAATACGGCGATAAATCGTCTGAACACCGTTGAATAGACCTTCATCTCAGCCTCACCGAGACGGTTCTTGTCGGGTATCTTGTAGGTAGGGGTTATAGCCGAGTGAGATTCTATTTTAGAATCGTCGAATATGCTCTTTTTATCCTTGAATGCGACGGGATAGCCAAGCTTTGCGCAATTCGCGAGTATCTTCTTGACTTTATCCTTCTCGGCGGTAGCAAGATACTCAGAGTTGGTTCTCGGATAGGTAAGGTAGCCCTCCTCGTAAAGCCTTTGCACTATCTCAAGGCTCTCTGCCATAGACATCTTGTACTTCTTTCCAAGCACGTTCTGAAGCTTTGAAAGTGAATATAGCTTTCCCGGAGAGATGTTATCCTTCTTGCGCTTTATATCGGTAACGGTAGCAGTGCAGGCGTTGTACTGAGCGCAGCTTGCGGCAGCTTTATTGTATTCATTCCCCGAAAATTTGAGCTTGCTCTGAAGCTCAACAGTCTCTCCGCCCGTCTGCTCCTTACTCGCGATCGAGTAATACTTTTCAGGTACGAAGTTTCTTATTGCCATATCACGCTCATATATAGCGCGCACTATCGGCACTATAACTCTGCCCACTCTCAGAAGCGTTCCCGTCCTGAGCGTTGCAAGTCGCGTAAGATTTACTCCGTATAGCCAATCTATATAGGTTCTCGCATAACCCTCGCTTGCGAGGTTATCGTAATCACGATCATCCTTCATCTCGGCAAACGCCGCCCTCACTGTCTCGGGTGTCTGGTCGGGAAGCCAAAGTCTTTTTTGTACCTTTTGGGTTTTGAGCGCCTTATTGACACAAGTGCGCACGATTATTTCTCCCTCGCGGTCTGCGTCCCCCGCGTTTACTATCGTATCAACGTCGGGGCGGTTACAAAGCTGTTCTATTATTCCAAACTGCTTCTGCACACCACCGTCGCGCTCTCCGCCGCTCCCGCGGCGAAGCTCATAACAGAATTCTGTCGGGAAGCATGGTAGATTTTTCATCGTCCATCTGCGCTCGCCCTCGGGCGTGGGATTATAATATTCTATATCCGCAAGCGAGAAAAGGTGTCCGAATGCCCAGCTGATAAGGCAGTTCTCGCCCTCAAGGTATCCGTCTCGCCTGCGAAATTCTCCAAGTCCCGCGGCGATATTGCGCGCAAGGCTCGGCTTTTCAGCAATTATCAGTATCATATTATTCTCTACCCGTCATTTCCATTCCATATCTGCCGTTATCTTATATCCCTTAGAGCGAACGGTAAATATTACGCGCCTGCCGTCTATCTCCTCAAGCTTTTTTCTAAGGCGACAGACGTAAACGTCGGCTATATTTCCACCGCTTGCGCCAAGGAGCGCATTAAGCTCTTCTCTGCTGACAGGCTCTCTTGCGCTCTCGCAGAGCCTTGTGAGTATCTTCATCTCGTGGGCCGATAGCGTTATGCTTCGTCCGCAGTATCCTACCGTATTCTCAGATGAGCGGTAAAAGAATATACGATCAGATAAAGCATCTGCGCGTGTCATCTGCTCTGTCGCGCGCTCTCCGTACGCCACCTGCTCGTAGGCATATCTCAGATCTTCTATCCGAGTTGGATAAGCGAGACACTCAGCCCCTTTTGGCGCACCGATCTCTCCGTCAGATACAATGATCATCTTGCCGCCAAAGAGAGTGGGAAGCTGACGCGTTACCGCAGCGTCAACTATAAGAAGATCAAAATAGGAAAGCTCAGCAGGAATTTTTTCAAACGAGCTTACCCCAAAGCCAAAATTCAACGCCTCAAGCTCAAAGAAGCGGATAAGCTCTTTCCTTTTTGATACTATCGCTACGTTAACCTTACGCATCTCAGTCTCCCCTAAAATTTATTGCGACTTCAAAAGCTCCTCGAAGATCGCTCGTATCTCCTCACAGCTGTTTGCCTGCATTATCTCGTTTCGCGCGGCGGCACTTCCGCGAAGCCCTGCGCTATACCACGCCATATGCTTCTTTCCCTCGACAAATCCCGCTCGCTCGCCCCTTGCCGCTATCATATCCTCAAGCTGACGGAGCGCAAGCTCTACTCTTTCCTCTCCCGAGGGGGCAATAAATTCTCTGCCCTCAAGAGCGCAGGCTATCTCGTCAAAGAGCCACGGATTTCCCATTGCGCCTCTGCCTATCATTATACCGTCGCAGCCCGTCTGCTCAAACATTCTTTTAGCATCATCCGCACAGTATATATCGCCGTTTCCGATAACCGAGATGCCTACCGCACTCTTGACCGCCGCTATTATCTCCATATCTATACCGGGAGAATAAAACTGGTCTCTCGTTCTCGCGTGAACACATATCGCGCTGACGCCCGCATCCTCAAGCATCTTCGCCATCTCCACGGCATTTTTGGCTTTGGCATCCCAGCCCGCGCGTATCTTGACGGTTACGGGAAGCTTTACTCTTTTAACCACGGCTCGCGCTATATCCGCCGCCAAGACAGGAGTTTTCATAAGCGCACTTCCCTCGCCGTTTGAGACTATCTTCTTTACCGGGCATCCCATATTTATGTCTATTGCGGCAGGTGTCGCATCTGAGATACATCCGCGGTATTCTCCGCTCTCAAGCATTGCCGCCGCTTCAGCCATAAAGTCAGGCTCAGAGCCGAATATCTGCACCGCAAGAGGCTCGTCGCCCTTGAACACAGACGCAAGAGCGGCGCTGGCTGAGGTCTCGTATTCTTTTTTCTTTGCTCTTTGCTCGTAACAGAGCGCCTTTGCCGAAACCATCTCGCTGACGGTGTATTCAGCACCTCTCGCAAGACAGATGCGCCGAAATGTCCTGTCGGTAACTCCCGCCATAGGCGCGAGCATAAGACCGTGGCGAAGCTCTGTATTACCAATCTTCAAGCTCATTTGGCTCCTTTTATCAAACTGTTGTTTTTACTGTTATATTTTTTCGCATTTACGCGTCGTTTTCACTCTTATTTACTGCTTTTTGCAGGAATTTTCTCGCATTTACCCGTTTTGTCGGGATTTCTGTCGAAGAATAATAATTGACATTTTATTCCATTTATGCTAAGATATAAGTAACAAATCCCAAAGGAAAGAGGTCATCGAAATGATCAAGATCAAAGATCTTATAAAAAAGCTGATATGTTATATAAAAAGCATCACGCCGCATAAGCGTCTTACGGCGTTTATATGTATCCCTCTCGCGCTTGCCACCGTAGCGGCAGCAATCATTGCGCTCGGCGCGGAGCGCAACAGCTCGGGAAATAAAGAAGCATCTTCCGAGGAAACGTCCTCAGAAAGCTCTGCCGCTGACTATCTACAGACAGATCTGCCTCCAAACTGCCTTGAATATCAAAGCCTTGGCAACGGCACATGTATAGTGATGGGACTCGGCAGCTTTGGTGGGAGCGAGCTATACATACCCGATATGAGCCCTTTTGGAGATACCGTCATAGGAATAGGAAGCGGAGCGTTTGAGAAATGCAGCTCGCTCGTATCTGTCAGCATCCCCGAGACTGTAACGAGCATTGGAAGTGAGGTCTTTCGCGGCTGCTCCTCTCTCGTACTTATCTCTGTCGATCCCACAAATAAAAATTACCGATCTGTCGGCGGAGTTCTCTACAGCAAGGATAAGACGGTTCTTATCTGCTGTCCTGCCGCAAAGATAGGAAACAACTTTCTGCTTGATCCAAGCGTGCGAATGATAGATGACTACGCCTTTGAGAAAAATCACAATATCACAAAAATACTCTACGAAAACAGCACGGCTGATTTCGAGTGCATCACGGTCGGCAAGGGCAACGAGGATTTTCTGTCTCTCCCCATTACCTGCAATTATATTCCAAGCAAATAGAAGCTGTAAAAAAGGCGGTTGCGCTTGCAGCCGTCTTTTTTATTTATGCAAGCTGATATTTACTTTAAGAAAATCCTTGCATCTTGCGACATACTCACGCACGTCGCGCTTTATCTGCATACTGTAGGCTCTGTAATCGGTGGCAAAGCCGTCAGCCTCAGCACCCATTCGCTTTATCATATACATAGCGCGATACAGGTGATACTCCTGCGTTACTACAATGATATTGCGGTAGCCAAGCGTCTTTACAGTATTGTAAACGCTCTCTGAGGTCGAAAATCCGATATCGTCTCTGACTATCGCACTCTCAGGCACTCCGTGCTCAAGGCAATACTTCACCATTGCCGAGACCTCGTCATAGTCCTCGCCCGAGTTGTCTCCGCTGAGAAGCAGAATGTCAGACACGCCTGCCTTGTAAAGAGCTACCGCGCCGCGAAGTCTGTCCTCAAGCATGTGCGAGGGAGTTCCGTCGGGGCGCACACCCGCGCCAAGCACGAGAATGCAGTCGTAGCTTTTGTCAATGCTTATCCCGTCGTTGCAATCGTATATCTCCGCTGAACGCGATGCTCCCCATACGACCGCCCGATTAACACCCGCAACAAGCGCCAAAAGGACAACGAGAATTGCCGCGATCACATAAAATACAAACATATATCTTCTCAATTCCGTTGTCCTTTCAAAGTCTTATGCCTTACGGCGCATCAGAGTTTCTTCTGTGTTCTGTTTACAAGTATCTCAGCGGCGGTCTCGAGGTAATCGTTGTTCATCATCTCGATCCAACCCTTGTCAACGAGCGCTGTGAGCTTGGGATCCATAGGGATACGCGCGAGAAGATCGTAGCCGAACTTCTCTGCTATCTCGTCGATGTGGCTCTCACCGAACACCTTGATCTCCTTGCCGCAGTCAGGGCACTTAACGTAGCTCATATTCTCAACGAGACCATAGACGGGAACGTTCATCATCTCCGCCATATTAGCCGCCTTTGCAACTATCATGGAAACAAGCTCCTGAGGGCTGCTTACAACTACGATACCGTCTATCGGGATAGACTGGAATACTGTCAGAGGAACGTCGCCCGTTCCGGGAGGGCAGTCGATGAACATGTAGTCGATGTCGTGCCAGATAGTGTCAGTCCAGAACTGCTTTACCACACCTGCGATAACAGGGCCGCGCCATACTACAGGCTTGGTCTCGTCGTCAAGCATGAGATTTACCGACATAATGTCGATACCCGAGGTGGTCGTGGGGGGGATCATTCCGTTTTCGTCGCCGTCAACGCCTGCCTTGAGTCCGAAAGCCTTCGGAATAGAGGGGCCGGTTACGTCGGCGTCAAGTATTGCGCACTTGTAGCCAAGGCGCTGCATATTTACTGCGAGCATAGAGGTAACCATCGATTTACCGACGCCTCCCTTGCCGCTTACTACTGCGATAATGTGCTTTACGCTGCTGAGAGCGTGGGGCTGCTCCTTGAGGCTCTGCTTTTCCTTGGAATCGCAGCCTGCGGAGCAGGTGGAACAGTTATGAGTGCATCCTTCTGCCATTTTGTTTCTCCTTTACTTTGGGTATAAATATTTTTACAGATATTATTATACACCAAACAGGAGAATTTTTCAAGGCTTTTGGCAAAAACTATATATTCTTTTTAATAAATTATATACGAAAAGATACCGCCCTTTGATAAGGGCGGTATCTATATACCTAATTATCTTCGGCTTTAGCAATATCTCCATCGGTGCATTTGACAACGTATTCACCGCAACCTTTGTTCCAACCGTCTGCCTTTGCTATTGCTCTCCATTCGGCTTTAGTGCCTTCAAACTGTATATCCGTGAGTGCGACGCAGGAGGCAAAGCAACCGGTTCTGATCTCTTTTATGTTATTTGGAATAACGATATTCGACAACGTTTTGCAACGCGCAAAAGCCTTCTCGCCTAAAACGGTTATATCCTCGCTATTGGGGATAATGCTTACTTCACGTCCATATACAACCGTTCCTGTTGCACTTTCAATTATACAGTCAGATACGCTGTGATATACGGAATTGTTTTTATCGACACTTATGGAAGTAATGCCTTTCGAACGGGTAAAGGACTCACTATGAATACTATGCACCTTTGCGGGTATAAACAGATCTGTCCCCACAAAGTTTCCAAATGCTTGAGTGCTGATAATTCGCGTCTCGGGATGTATTTCGGAGTAAGAGTTATCTCGGCTTATGCCGCTAACGAGATATGCATAGGGATTGCTATCATTTCCCAAATAATATGCTCCTTTGTATTCATTTAATACGAGTTCCCTACAACCTGAAAATAATAAGGTGTAAGGAGCAACGTCTGTAAGTGAATTGGGGAAGCTAACATTTTTAAGAGAGTAGCATTGCTCAAAAGCAGAATCTTTAATAGTAGTTACTCCCTCAGGTATAACTATGCATTCAAGATCTGAGCATCCTGCAAACACTAATTCTCCTATAGTTACTATACCTGGAGAAAGCGTTACTCTTTTCAAGGGCATTGAACGAAACGTACCTTGCTCTATATTTTCCAGAGTTGACGGAACAGTAATACTGCTCAAGTTCGCCCCCGAAAATGCATATTCTCCAACGTAGGTTACCCCTTCGGGAATAATCAAGTCTCCCAAAAGCGCGGTGTTATTAAAAGCTCTCTCTCCTATACTTTTCAAGTTTTTAGACAAAACAACGCTTTCCAAAGAATCGCAAAAGCGAAAAGCATTGTTTTCTATTACAGTAACAGTATCGGGAATGACGATAGATCGCAATCCGTTAAGATTTCTAAAGGCATTTTCTCCGATAGTTGTTACGCTTCCGTCATCAGGAATAACACTTGACCTTGCTCCCAAGATCATAGTGCGCGTTGCTGTTTCAATAAGGCAATTACCGGTACCTTGATATACGGGATTTCCCTCCTGAACGGTTATATTAGTCATAAATTCAGATCGACCAACAAAGTTTTCGGCATGCAGCTCGGTTACGCTGTGCCCTATCGTTATGCTACTCGTATAATCGTACATTCTGAAGCTTGGGCTGATTGCGGTTACGGGAAGTCCTTGATACTTACCGACCACAAGCTTATTAGATTTACAATTAGAATTACTCATAAGGGTATATCCCTTTCCGTCTTCGTTAAGATTAAACCAAAGTCCTTCGCTACTTTCGGGAAGCTCGGCAATCTCCTCTTTATTTTCTACATTCTCTTTATTATCATCCTCTTTATTATCTTCCTCTTTATTATCCTCTTTATTATCTTCCTCTTTATTATCTTCCTCTTTATTATCTTCCTCTTTATTATCTTCGGTTTCCTCAAGGACTTCATTTTTCTCGGTTGTTTTCTTTTCTTCGGTTTCTTTATCATCCTTGTTTTTATCTGTTTTTTCGTTATCCTTATCATCTGTTTTTATATCAGTAGCATCAGAAATATCAACGCTATCAAAGCTGATAGGTGAATCGCAAGAAGCAAACACTAAAAGTAAAATAGACAAGCAAAGAAAAAATATCAATAGCTTCTTCATAAATTCCTCCTTTATAAATAGACGAGATTTATTTATACCAACGCGATTTGGCAAGTTAATTATAGCATACCGACATTTCGTTGTCAAGTAGGCTTGCACATTCGTTGAGTAAATCCGCTCATTCGTTATGATCATCAGGCGCGCCTTTTATTTTCTATTCACCGCTCGTAAAAGGCACTGTGCAAGATTTTTTGCTTTTTGTTAAAAAATTCTCACTAACTACTTGAAAATTTCCGCGTTTTGAGTTATACTATTAAAGATTGGAATTTATATTTATATGGAGGTCATTTATGGCACAGGCATTAAACAAGCTCACAAATTTTGGTGGCATTGACGGTCCCGTTCTTACTGTCGTTATGGACGGTGTAGGTCTTGCTCCCGACACTATCTCCAACGCTGTTGCGGGTGCATATACTCCCACCCTTGATATGCTTATGGAGAAATATCCTATGGTTTCTCTCAAGGCGCACGGCACGGCTGTAGGTCTTCCCTCTGACGACGATATGGGCAACTCCGAGGTCGGACACAACGCTCTCGGCGCAGGTCAGGTCTTCGCACAGGGTGCAAAGCTCGTCTCCAACTCTATCGAGAGCGGCAAGATGTTCACCTCTGACACCTGGCAGGCTATCGTTTCCAACGTAAAGACCTCGGGCGGCGTTCTTCACTTTCTCGGCCTCTTCTCTGACGGAAACGTTCACTCTCACATCGATCACCTTAAGGCTATGATACTCAAGGCTAAGGAAGAGGGTGTGTCCACCGTTCGCGTTCACATCCTTATTGACGGACGCGACGTTGGTGAGACGAGCGCACTTGATTATATCCTTCCCTTTGAGGACTTCCTTGCTTCTCTCCGCACCGCTGATTTCGACATCAAGATCGCATCGGGCGGTGGCAGAATGAAGATAACTATGGACAGATACGAGGCTGACTGGTCTATGGTTGAGCGCGGATGGCACACCCACGTTCTCGGCGAGGGCAGACAGTTCGCTTCTGCTGAGGAAGCAGTAAAGACCTACCGTGAGGAGCTCGGCGTTATCGACCAGGATCTCCCCGCGTTCGTTATCGCTGAAAACGGCGCACCCGTTGGAACTATCAACGACGGCGACAGCGTTATCTTCTACAACTTCCGTGGCGACCGCTCTATCGAGATCTCCAAGGCGTTTGACGCTCCCGCAGGTGAGTTTGAGAAGTTCGATCGTGTAAGAGTTCCCGCAGTGGTATATGCAGGTATGCTTGAGTACGACGGCGACCTTCACATTCCCTCCCGTTACCTCGTTTCTCCCCCTGAGATCACCAACACCATGAGCGAATATCTCACTCTTACAGGTGTAAAGCAGCTCGCTATCTCCGAAACTCAGAAGTACGGACACGTAACTTACTTCTGGAACGGCAACCGCTCGGGCAAGTTCTCCGAGGAGCTTGAGACATACATCGAGATCCCCTCTGACGTTGTTCCCTTTGAGCAGAGACCTTGGATGAAGTGCGCTGAGATCACAGACAAGCTCATCGAGTGCATCGAATCGGGCAAGTATGACTATCTGCGCGTAAACTTCCCCAACGGCGATATGGTTGGACACACAGGCTCTCTCCTCGCTACAAGATGCTCTATGGAAGCACTTGATCTTCAGCTTGCGCGTATTCTCAAGGCTGTTGACAAGGCAGGCGGCGTTGCACTCATCACCGCTGACCACGGAAATGCTGACGAGATGTACGAGATGGACAAGAAGACAAAGCTCCCCAAGGCTGACAAGAACGGCAACTACAAGTCCAAGACCAGCCACACTCTCAACCCCGTTCCCTGCATCATCTACGATAACGTAACAAACGGTGCATACACCGTTAAGGCAGACGAGGGCAAATTCGGTCTTGCTAACGTTGCGGCTACTATGGTAAATCTTATGGGCTATGAAGCTCCTGCTATGTGGGAAGAAAGCATTATAGACGTTAAGTAATCAAATAAAACTAAAAAAAGCATCCGAAAGCCGAGGCTTTCGGATGCTTTTTTGTTATATTTCCTCTTCCCTTTCGTCTATAGGAGCACTGTCGGGATCGGGTTCAAAATCTTCCTTGGAAGCGCCGCAAAGGGGGCAGGTCCAATCTTCAGGAAGATCCTCATAATCAGTATCAGGTTCTATTCCGTTGTCAACGTCGCCCTTATGGGGCTTGTAAACGTATCCGCAAAGCGCACAAATATAATTCATAATTTCCTCCGGTTCTTATATTTGATAGTTTGTTATTTATTAAGCATTATATATAATAATACTGTAAGGCTAACTTGTCAAGAGTTTTTTTGGGGTTTTAGTTTGCTTTAATATAATTTCGTAGAGTTGTACGATTTTCGGCATATTTTTTTGTATATTATATAAAAACTACCAAATAAATTTCTCCGCGCCTTTCCTTTTCGTTCTACCCTTTTGCTCCTCTCATATACTTTAACAGTATATTATTCGAGGTGGAAATGGATAGGCTGAAAAAATTCTTTCTCAACGGAATTCTTATGACGCTCGTCGCTCTCCTTATACGCTACGTTTCGGTCGGCTTCAACGTCTATCTCTCAAACAAGATCGGCACTGTCGCAATGGGAATTTTTACGCTTATCTCAAGCGTATATGGTTTCGCTCTGACTCTCGCTACGTCAGGAATAAGCCTTGCTACCACGCGCCTTGTTTCCGAGGCGCTCGGGATAGGAAAGCTAAAGCGTGAGATCTCAACGGGGGCTACAGTCAGTGCAATAATGAAGAAAAGCATTCTCTTCTCTCTTTCAATAAGCTCTTTTGCCGCCATTCTTCTCTTCCTTCTCGCAGAACCTATAGGAATTAAGCTTTTAGGAGATGCGCGAACAGTATCGTCATTAAAGATACTTGCATTCTCTCTTCCTCCCATTGCGCTCTCGTCCTCGCTTGGAGGATACTTTGGCGCTTTGCGCAGGGTGTATAAAAACGCGGTAGTGCAGATACTCGGTCAGGCACTGAGAATATTCCTCTCGGTGCTTCTTCTCAGCTCAATAAGTGCCACAGATATGGAGAGCGCGTGTGTTGCTATAGTTTCCGCCATTGTGATATCCGAGACGAGCTGCTTTCTTATTCATTTCTTTCTCTTTCTTACCGAGCGCAAAAAAAGAGAGCGCGCGCCTAAAGAAAAACCTTACTCAGCACTTCCCAAAAAGCTTATCCACATAACTCTCCCCGTCGCTTTCAGCGCGTACATGCGCTCGGCGTTAGTTACAATAGAGCATCTGCTTATCCCGTGGGGGCTTGAGAGAAGCGGAACGAGCCGTGATATTTCTCTTTCGGCATACGGAACTCTCCACAGTCTCGTTTTTCCGCTCGTGCTGTTCCCCTCGGCAATATCCTCGTCCTTCGCAGGACTTCTCGTGCCCGAGATATCCGAATCGAACGCATCGGGGGACAGTGAGCGCATTGAGCGAATTGTCTGCCGTGTGCTTAAAACTGTTCTGCTTTACTCTATCGGTACGGCGGGAATAATGATGTGCCTCTCGGGAGAGATCGGGCACGTGCTATTTTCGAGATCGGACAGTGCTATATTTATCCTTATGATTGCTCCGCTCGTTCCCGTAATGTATCTCGACACATCGGTTGACTCTATCCTCAAGGGCTTGGGATACCAATTCTATACTATGGTCGTCAACATAGTTGACGCCTCGCTCTCTGTCCTGCTCGTGTGGATATTGCTCCCACGCTTCGGAATAATGGGATACGTTATAACCGTATATTTCACCGAGATAGTCAACGCCACGCTCAGCATCACAAAGCTTCTTTGTGTAACCAAGGTGCGAGTCAGAATATTCGATTGGATAGTAAAGCCGCTATTCTCTATCGTGATATCCACAACCGCAGTAAGTTATACTATGAGGCTTGCGGGGGCGTTCGCCTCATCAAAGGCAGAGATAGCTCTGCACGTATGCTTTATCGCACTCGTTTACTTCTGTCTGCTAATTTTTACGCGAGCGCTCTCGATAAAAAAGATGAAGCGTTCCGTAATGGGATTTATAAAAGCATAAAAAAGGCTACCCTTGCGGGTAGCCTTAAATTATTATCAGCTATTCTTCTGCAATTACATTGTAACGAGGAAGAAACGAAGTGTAAAGAGCACTGCGATGCAGGTTACAACGATGTCCTTCTTAGTGTACTTACCGGTGAAGAGTCTGATGAGGACGTAGGAGATAGCACCGATAGCGATACCGTTGGAGATCGAGTAGGTAAGGGGCATCATAATGAGTGCCAAGAACGCAGGAACTGCAGCGGAGATATCGGACATATCAACCTTAGAGAAGTTCTTAAGCATAAGAACGCCAACGTATATAAGCGCGGGAGCGGTTGCACATGCGGGAACGATAGCTGCAAGAGGTGTAAGGAAGAGGCACGCTGCGAAGCAAATAGCAGTAACGAGGGATGCAAGACCTGTTCTACCACCTGCTGCTACGCCTGCTGCAGACTCTACGAATGTTGTACAAGTGGATGTTCCGAGAGCCGCACCGGTAAGGGTTGCAACAGAGTCGGAGGTCATGGACTTGTCGATGTCGATCGGGTCGCCGTTTTCGTCAAGCATATCTGCCTGAGAAGCGGTTCCGTAAAGTGTTCCGATGGTGTCGAACATATCAACGAGAGTAAAGGTTATAACGAGAACTATAGCGTTGATAACGTTAGAAACGCCGCCAGAGAAGATGCCAAAGCCCTTGAATGCGCCAAGGAAGCCGTACTTACCGAAGTCAACGAAGGACTGACCGATCATACCGAAGTCGAAGGAAGGAAGAGTCCAGGTTGTGAGGTAGTAAAGAACGGAAACGCCTGCGATAGTGATAATAACCGAGCCCTTTACTCTGAGCTTATCAAGCACTGCGATAGCGAAGAGGCCGAGGAGTGCGAGAACTACGGGAGCGATAGCCTTCCAAGCATTAAAGAAGGTCTGTTCTGCTATTGCGCCGTGGAAATCAAAGAACTGAACAAATGTGTACTGGTTATCCTGAATGATACCTACGTTCTTAAAGCCGATGAAGGCAATGAAGAGACCGATACCCGCGGGAATTGCCTTCTTAAGACAATCGGGGAGAGAGGTAGCGATGTACTTTCTGAGTCCGGTTATCGAAAGAATGAGGAACACTACGCCGGAGAGAAGGATGATGCAGAGACCCTCTCTGTATCCGTTCATAGGATCGAGCATATTAGGCACGATGAAGGATACGAAGAAGAAGGAGTTAAGTCCCATACCGCAAGCCTGTGCGAAGGGGAGCTTCGCATAGAACGCGTAAAGGAGCGTTCCTATTACTGCCACGAGTATGGATGCAACGTAAACAGAATTCCAGATAGGAGCAAAGCTGCTGCCAAGTACGGGATCAAAATTCATAAATCCGACTACCTGGTTAGGATTCGTAACGACGATATACGCCATTGCGAAGAAGGTTGTGAGACCCGCGATTATCTCGGTTTTAACGTTAGAACCGCGCTCACTGATTTTGAAAAAGCTGTCCAGTTTCTTCATGAGATTTCTCCTTGTTTTTGAATTTTATACAGTATATCTGTCTGAATATACTACATAGTAATATATTAGCACATTATCAGACAAAAATCAATATTTTTTTAGCATTTTCTTCTACTTTTTTTCACATTTCTTCACACAACGGTCAAAATCAAGAATCTGCCTTGAAATAAAAAAATCAGACCACCTCATTTGCGGCGGTCTGATTTTTTAAATATTATTCAAGCATCTCTGCTATGGTCTTTACGATACTGCGAGCGTCAACCCCCGCGGCGGCGAATATACTGCTTCCCTTCTCCACCGTCTCAACGAAATTATCGTCAGTCGCGAGGATACGCGCGCGTATTTCGTTCTCCTCAAGGAAGCGCGAGGTCTTATCGAGAAGATTCATTCCCATACCGCCCGAACGTATTTCTTCCTC
>CALCTA010000148.1 GCA_937893945.1 uncultured Clostridia bacterium
ACAGGATAGACCAAATGGTCTATCCTGTTTTTTGGCGGAGAAGGAGAGATTTGAACTCTCGCGCCGGTTATATCCGACCTACACCCTTAGCAGGGGCGCCTCTTCGGCCAACTTGAGTACTTCTCCATGCTCAAATCAGGGTTTTATCCCTTGCGGATCGCCGTTTTTCAAATCCGCTTTACTATTATAACCCATTTTATCTCTTTTGTCAATATCTTTTTTAACTTTTCCGCTAATTTATTTTTCTTATTTTTCCGACCTTACTCTTGAAATCATATTGCGAGTGTGCTATAATTATCTCAACGGACACTCTGTCCTCTATCGTTCAAAGGAGATTTTTTATGAGCAACAGCAGTCTTGTGGATTACGTATGTCTCTCGCCTAATTTCACGGGTCCCCGCGAGAACAAGATAGACCGTATCACCATTCACCATATGGCAGGCGACCTCTCGGTCGAGGTCTGCGGAAATATTTTCATCAAGCCCGAGCGCAAGGCGTCCTCTAACTACGGCGTCGGCAGCGACGGCAGAGTTGGAATGTACGTCGAGGAGATAAACCGCTCGTGGTGCTCCTCAAGCCCCGAAAACGACCATCGCGCTATCACTATTGAAGTAGCTAACGATATATGCGGCGGCGAGTGGCACGTAGGCGAGGTGGCTCTTGAAAAGACGATAGAGCTTTGCGTTGACATCTGCCTACGCAACGATATCCCCGAGCTTGTATATACGGGCGACACCACGGGAAATCTTACTATGCACCGTTGGTTCTCGGCAACGCTCTGCCCCGGACCTTATCTCGCAAGTAAATTCCCCTATATTGCCGAAGAGGTAACTCGCCGACTCAAGATAGCGAGAGCAGAAAAATAATCCTCACGCCGCGCCAAAAGCGCGGCGTTCTTTTATAAAGTTTCGGTGGGAGCAAGCCGCCCTCCACCCATATGAAAATGTCAGAAAAATTAAACCTTGTAGGGACAGGCGTAGCTACGCTATGTCGTCCCATACAATCAAAATATAAAACACCGCACAAACCGGTAGGGGTCGTGCGGCTATATTTGCTCCGCAAATTTACGACCCGTTTGTGCGGTGTGAATTTCTTTATATTACGGACTACTCATCCGTCAGCCTTCGGCTGCCACCTTCCCTCACAAGGGAAGGCTTTTGGTAAGATTGCGCTAAACAACGGGTCAGTCGGGCTGCTTCGCTTTGCTCAGCGTAAAGTTTGCTTTGCAAACGTTTAGCGCCGACCCCTACAATCAGGAAAGATACCACCAAATTACAAGGCGAGAACCCTAAATAAGCCTTCTCCCACTGGAGAAGGCTTTATGTAACATTGCGCCAAGCAAGGCGGGAGGGGAGACCCCTCCCCTACAGGCAAATATTAGGACGCCTGTTCCTGCAAGGCATAATATTGCACGGGTTATTTATTGATTTTACCTTTACAAAGAATGTTTATCGTGATATAATTGAGATAACGAACAACAAGGAGATACGGCGTGATGAAAAAAACTGTATCAGCTTTAATAATATTATCTATGCTTGCATCGGCGGTGCTTTTGATTATTCCGATAAGCGCGGCCCCCGAGGGAAAGCCCATCACCTCGCAGAGCGAGTTCTACGCGATGCAGCCGAACGGCGTATATTATCTTGCAAACGACATATACATCACGGCAGGCTACCCAATGGCGTTCTCAGGCGTGCTTGACGGCAACGGACATACTGTCTATTCAAGCTGTCATCAGGCGATCTTTGGCTCTGTGGCAGGCGGAACTCTCAAAAATATCAAGATAGTAGCAAGCTATCAGTCGGCGGAGAGCCGAGATCTTGCCGCACTGGCGATGAGCGGCTACGGACATTTTGAGAATATAAGCGCGACGGTGGATTTTGAGATACTCCCCTCGGCAAAAAAATTCAACCACACTATCGGCGGAATCGTCGGTGAGATAAAGGGAGCGAGCGTCTTTAAGAGCTGTAGCGTTGACGGAAGTATCAGAATGGGCGTTTTGTCGGAGATCGGCTCGGGTATTGAGACGAGTATAGGCGGAATAGTCGGACGAGTAACGAACGCAGGCTCGGTGAGCTTCACCGACTGTGTCAGCAATGCAGATATAGAGAGCGGTCAGCAGCAGATGAGCGTGGGTGGTATCGTAGGAATTACTCGCCTTGATTCTCAGGTGCTGTTTGAAGGCTGCGTAAATAACGGAAATATCTCGGCAACGAGAGGAAGGCATTCGGGTACTGCGGGTATCTGCGGCATTGCTGACGGAACTCACACGCCGAGCGCGAGTGTAAGATTTGTCGGCTGCACGAACACGGGCAATCTCAGAGACGACGGCGAGAAAATGGGCGGCTCGGGCAATAACGTTGGCGGTATTCTCGGCAGAGGCTACGGTATCGCGAGGGCTGATTTTGAGTCCTGCCTAAACGCAGGAGAGCTGAGAAGCGTGGTAGGCGGTTGGTCGTCGGTGGGCGGTATCATCGGTGGAATAATGACCTACGGCTTTGCCTGGTCAGGCACACACGCAGGTCTTGTGAGTATATCGGATTGCGCCAACATCGGCAAAGTTGAGAGCGGAAACTTCAACGGCGGTATTATCGGCGGAGCGTTGCAATTCAATACTAACGGATGTATGGTAAGGGTCGAGCGCTCGGCAAATTACGGAGATATAAACGGCGAGTATGCGGGCGGTATCATCGGACGTTGCGGCGAGTCGGGATTCAACGGTCTTTTGGTCAAGGATTGCTACAACAGCGGCGATATAGACGGAGGCTTGGTGGCAGCGGGAATAGTCGCGTCGGTGGATACTGAGCAGGGCGGCGGCGAATACGCCATAACTGTTGACGGTGGCAGAGCTATCGAGGGCTGCATTAATTCAGGCGGCTCGCCTGCTGTCAGTGGCTTTTCGGGTATAATTAGCTCTGTAGAAAAGCAGACGCTGAGTGTCAGCGGTTGCATAAATCTGTTTGAGAGCGATCAGCCGTTCTACGCTATATCGGGAGAGGAAAGTGCCAGAATAAGAGCGTCCGGTAATTATTATACCAATGATGCTGTCAATCACCCCTACGGCTTGGTTATGAGCGAGAGTATCGCTCGGGCGAAAGAGGGGCGCTTGCTTGAGGCCTTGCCTGCGGATACTACGGAGACTATAAAGTGGCTCAGACATACAGAGAATTACAGCGCCGCAGGCTACAGCGAGGGTTGGGAAGAATTTCTTGCCGCTCGCAAGAGCGCGGAGGATATTGCCTACAAAGTATGCTCGTACAGTGAGGCTGAAAAGACAGAAAAGGCGCTTCTGGATGCGCTTGAAGGACTGAAGCTTGCGGAAGGAATCAGCAATTCCGCCCTGCTCTTAGCGCTTGATGAGGCGCAAGGGTATTTAGATAGGGAGAATGAATATACCCCTGAAAGCTGGGAGAGATTTGAGAGAGCATACGAGAGAGCAAGCTTTTGCAGATATTCGGCGGATACCGAGACTATAAATTCCGCCTCTGCCGAGCTGACCTTGGCGGCTCAGTCGCTCGAGATAAGAGCTACCTATGACGAGATTCGCACGGTCATAGCGAGATACGTAGCCTACAGACAAGAGGAATTCACATCGCTTGGTTGGGCTGAATTTATAGAAGCACTCGCTAAAGCGACAGAGCTTCAGGATAAGGAAAACGCATCGGCAGATGACGTCAGTGCCGCGATTGCTCGCCTTGAAAAAGCCGCCGAGGCGCTAAAGAGAAAAGAAGAAGCTTTCGTGGTGGTAAATAAGCTCAAGGAAGCTCTTGAGAGGCATCAAAAAGAGGACTATACGGCATCGAGCTACACCTTATTTGAGGGACTGCTCGTGCCTATATACGAGGCGGCTGAGCTTAACGACTACTCGGCTGAGGAGATAGACGGGCTGCTTCTCGACATCGACGAAGCGGTCGAGGTGCTTGTGGAGAGAGGTGATCTTTCAGTAGCCGACAGACTTCTTGCACCGACGGGCGCGTATAAGCAAGCAGACTTTCTGCCTGACGGATGGGCAGAGCTGATTCGCGTTATAGAGAATATAAACGGTGCGAGAGAAAAGGAAAGGGCGGCAGAGCTTTCGGCAAGAGAGGCTGAGAAGCTCACGGAAGAGCTTTCGGCGGCGCTGAGAGGGCTTACTTATAAGGCACAGTTCTCGCAAATAGACGCGCTTATAAAGGAGACCGAGCACTTAAACAAAGCGGATTTTACCGCGAGCTCGTGGGCGGCGCTTGAGAGTGAGATAGCCGCGGCAGAGGAGCTGAAGAATGATGAAAACGCGACAAAGGAGCAGTCGGACGAGGTGGCAACAAAGCTTCTGGCGGCAATAAGGGCGCTTGAAAAGCAAGAAAAACCGAAAGGCAATGGCGGTTGCGGCGGAGCGATAGCGACGAATGGCGTGTTGATAGCAATGCTGCTTGGAATGTGTATGTTTGCGGTAAAGAAAAAGCGTTATAGCAAATAATGGTGATTTTTAAGGGGGAGCGGTGTTCTTGACACCGCTCCCCAACGATTTGCGCGAATTTTAATTTTTGATCGTAGGGGAGCATTCCATATGCTCCCGAAAAGAAAAGGGCGGATATGG
>CALCTA010000149.1 GCA_937893945.1 uncultured Clostridia bacterium
AAGGCTCCGCCTTTGGAAACCGCAAGCTTTTTGAAAAAAGCTTGAGCAAAAACTTTAAACGCGTGCTGCTTTAAAAAAGCTTGAGCAAAAACTTTGTAGGGGGTGCTGTTTTTTAAAAGCTTGAGTAAAAACTTTGTGTGTGCTGAGGTTCTTGACTTTACCTCTCTGTGATTATTACCACAACTTACCTGTTGAAATGGGCGGGAAAATCGTGTATAATAAAGGCAGTTCAAGAAAAGGAGGGAAAATGAAAAAACAACCGAAAGGAGAAAAAATGACAGGAATAATGAAAAAGAAAGAGAACAAGAAAAATCTAAAAAAGAGACGCGTGGGATACATAACTGCCGCTATGAGCGCTCTGATACTTATAATACTCAGCGTTATCGGCGCATCTGCGGCGGAAAAATACGATTTTCCCGACGGATCGGCAAGCGTGAGCATAACCTTTAACGGCAGGCGCGTGCTTGAGGACGAGGCGGCAATAATCGACGACGTTACCTACGTACCGCTTCGCAGATTCTCGGAGCTTATGGGAGCAGAGAAGATAGAGTGGAATGCACAGAGCAAAACTGCTACTGTTAAAAAATATAATATGACCGCTACTATATCTCAAAATGTTCCATACATAGAAGCATCGGGACGGTACTTTTATCTCTCAAATCCCTTAAAAAATATTAACGATCGCATATTTTTGCCTGTTCGCATAGCTGCAAAGCTCTTTTGCGTTGACGTTGATTGGAATGCAAATAACAGAACAGTAGTGCTGAAAAGTACAAATAGATCATTTGTTAGAGGGTCTGAATATTATAATTCCGACGACCTTTATTGGCTCTCTCGGATAATCAACGCCGAGGCGTCGGGCGAGGTATTGCGCGGTAAGATAGCCGTCGGAAACGTAGTTCTCAACAGACGCGCGAGCAGAAGCTATCCCAACACAGTTTACGGAGTTATATTTGACCGTAAAAACGGCACACAGTTCTCACCCGTGGCTATAGGTACGATTTATAACACCCCGAACAAAGAAAGCGTTATAGCGGCAAAAATCTGCCTTGAGGGATACACCTTATCCGATTCAATACTCTTTTTTATGAACCCAAGAATAGCGACGAATAATTGGATATCCAAGAACCGTCCTTTTGCCTTCAAAATAGGCAACCATAATTTTTATTATTGATAAAAAATGCTCGGTACCCACTTTTTTTAGAGGGTACCGAGCTTTTTGCGCGTAGAGATTTTGATTTTTAAACGGTGCCGAAAAGCTAACTCACTGCGAGAAAAACGATAAATATCTACAAATCCGTAGGGGCGACCACAATGTTTTCGAAGAAAACTTGCGGCTTGCCAAGTGGTCGTCCGTTCCCCTAATTAAATATCATTCTCCGCCGATAACGCTTTTTCTTTT
>CALCTA010000150.1 GCA_937893945.1 uncultured Clostridia bacterium
GCCTTGAATGCCGCCTCGGCTATGTGGTGAGAGTTTCTGCCGTCAAGCTGCTTTAGGTGCAGGGTAATTTCTGCGTTTCTCGTAAGCGCGAGGAAGAATTCCTCAACAAGCTCGCTATCAAAGTCGCCAATCTTCTCTGAGGGTATATCAAGACTGTAAGCAAGATAAGACCTGCCCGAGATATCAAGCGCGCAAAGAACGAGAGCTTCGTCCATGGGAAGAAGCATGCTACCGTAGCGACAGATACCCCTGCAATCGCCAAGCGCTTCCTTGAGCGCAAGACCGAGGCAGATACCTATATCCTCAACACTGTGATGGTAATCTACTGCCACGTCTCCCTTACATGACACCTCAAGCTCTACTCTTGCGTGCTTTGCAAAAAGAGTGAGCATGTGATCAAGAAAGCCACAACCCGTATCTATACTTGCGTTGCCTTTACACTCGTCAAGACAAAGCGAAAGCTTTATATCTGTCTCTGCTGTTTTTCTCTCAATATAACTTTTTCTCATTTTCTTTTCTCCTTAAGAATATCGGCTGTCGCCAAGAGGAGCGCATCCATCTGCTCGCGCGTTCCAACCGTTATTCTGTTGAAATCCTTGATTTTTTCTTTTGCGAAATGGCGCACGAGAATTCCTCTTGACTTGAGCGCAAGGTAAAGCTCCTCGCCGCCTATCTCCTCGCTCTTTGCGAATATGAAATTAGCTTTGGAATCAGTACAGTAAAATCCCATAGAGCGAAGCTTCTCAACGGTATATTCTCTTGTCCTGATTATCTCCTTGCAGTTATCCATATAATAGTCGTTATCCGCTATTGCCGCCTCACCGGCAAGAAGCGTAAGGCGGTTGATGTTATAGGGATTTGTGGAGTATTTTATTTTTTCAAGATCGGAGATTATCGCCTCGTTTGCGATAGCAAAGCCAAGCCTTGCGCCCGCAAGCGAGCGAGATTTTGAAAAAGTACCTACTACAAGAAGATTATCGTACTTATCCGTAAGAGAGCGTGCGCTCTCGCCGCCGAAGTCAACGTAAGCCTCGTCAATAAGCACGAGATTATCGGGATTTGCGGCAACTATTCGCTCAACCTCCCCAAGCGAGAGACAAAGTCCCGTGGGAGCATTGGGGTTTGCTATGACCACCGTCGCATCATTAGTAAGATAATCCTCAACGTTTATCGAAAAATCCTCGTTGAGCGGCACAGCCGTATAATTCACTCCGTGAAGCTCAGCGTAAACGCTGTAAAATCCGTAGGATATTTCGGGAAATCTCACTGCTCTGCTATTTCCCTCGCAGAAAGCCATAAACGAAAAATTAAGTATATCGTCCGAGCCGCCCGAAAGAAAGATATTCTCGCTTTTCTTTCCGAAAAGCTCTGCTACCGCGCTCTTTAGAGCCTTGCAGGTAGGGTCTGAATAGAGGTTGAGCTTTGCTACCTCGGCAGTACTTACAGCATCAAGCACTCTTTTCGAGGGCGGATAGGGAGATTCGTTGGTATTAAGCTTTATATACTTCATATCCGTGGGCTGTTCTCCCGGCACGTATGCCTCAAGCTCACGGTATTTTGAATTCAAAAATCTGCTCATTATTTGAATTATTCCTTGTTTTCGGTTCTTATGATAGCGCTTCTCGCGTGTGCGGTAAGTCCTTCCTTGTTAGCGAAATACTCTACCTTAGACGCGACCTTTGCGAGTGCTTCCTCTGTATAGTAGGAGAACTGCGTTTTCTTAACAAAGTCATCTACCGAGAGAGGACTTGAGAAGCGTGCCGTTCCGCTTGTGGGAAGCGTGTGATTAGGTCCTGCAAAGTAGTCTCCGAGTGCCTCGGGACAGTATTTGCCCATAAATACAGATCCCGCGTGGCGTATCTTATCAAGATACTTGAAGGGCTCGTCAACGCATATCTCAAGATGCTCGGGCGCAAGAGCGTTTGCTACCTCTATCGCCTCGTCTATATCCTTGGTTATTATTATCTTGCCGTTATTCTCTACAGACGTACGCGCTATTTCCTCTCTTGAAAGGAGCGAGAGCTGTCTTTCAAGCTCCTCGGCAGTAGCCAGAGCAAGCTCCTTTGAGTCGGTTACAAGCACTGCCGTCGCGTTTTTATCGTGCTCAGCCTGAGAAAGAAGATCTGCCGCTACATACACGGGGTTACAAGTGCCGTCTGCCACTACGAGTATCTCGCTCGGCCCGGCTATCATATCTATAGCAACTCTGCCGAACACCTGCTTCTTTGCCTCGGCAACGAATGCGTTTCCGGGGCCTACTATTTTATCTACGGCAGGGACGCTCTCTGTTCCGTAAGCGAGTGCGGCAACAGCCTGCGCGCCGCCAACCTTAAAAATTCGGTCAACGCCTGCTACCTTAGCCGCCGCGAGTATCGCGGGATTTACGCTTCCGTCGGATGAGGGCGGTGTTACCATAACTATCTCGGAGCATCCTGCTATCTTTGCGGGAATGGCGTTCATAAGCACGCTCGACGGATATGCCGCCGTGCCGCCCGGAACGTATAGTCCTACCTTTTCTATCGGTATTACCTTCTGTCCGATAACCACTCCGTCCTTTTCGTTGATAAGAAAGCTGTTTCTTACCTGTCTTGAGTGGAAGGCGTAGATATTCTCCTTAGCTTCCTTGAGTATCTCAATAAACTCAGGCTCAACGCTGGCAAAAGCCGCCTCTATCTCCTCGGCACTAACCTCAAGCGAGGAAAGCTTCACCTTGTCAAATTTCTCACAGAAAGCGAAAAGCGCGCTATCGCCCTTTTCTCTCACCGTCTTTATTATATCGCTGACTGTGTCCGCTACGTTGAATACGTTTTCCTTTCGGTCAAGTATCTCTGCACGGTCTATGTCCTTGTAATCTATAATGCGGATCATGGGTCCCTCCGTAAAATTGCTCGCTCAGGCTTTGTTTTTCTCTGCGAGCACTCTTTCTAATTTTTCGCAGATATCAGATATCTCGGCATTCTTGAACTTGTGGCTCACCTTATTCGCGACAAGCCTTGCGCTGATATCAACGATATCCTGCTTAGGCTCAAGGTCGTTCTCATAAAGCGTTTTTCCCGTTTCGACTATATCTACGATAACGTCTGAAAGCTCAAGTATCGGTGCGAGCTCGATAGAGCCGTTGAGCTTGATTATATCTATCTCTCTGCTCTGCTTATTGTAATAATCTCTTGCTATATTCGGAAACTTTGTCGCAACTCGCAGCGTCCTGTCCCGTCTGTCGCAGAAGTCCTTTTTTGCGGCTACTGCCATACGGCACTTGCCCATTCCGAGATCTAAAAGCTCGTAAATATCGGGCTTATATTCAAGGATTATATCCTTGCCCGCAATGCCTATATCCGCAGCGCCTCGCTCTACGTATATTACTACGTCCGAGGGCTTTACCCAGAAGTATCTAACTCCCACCTCTGCGTTTTCAAATATAAGCTTTCTGCTCTCCTCACGGATAGAAGGACACTCAAATCCCGCTTCTTCAAATATTCCGTAAGCCTTCTCGCCAAGTCTGCCCTTGGGGAGCGCTATGTTAATCATTTGTTTCAAGTGTAAGAAGTCCGTCCTTTCCAAGTCTTACGAGCTTGCGGTATCTAAGACTCTTGTCGGGAGCGCTGAGCGCTCTTACAGAGCCTTCCTTGCCAAGCTCTCTTGCCGCCGCTATGATATCTCTCGGTGCTACGCTCTCGTCATACACGAGCATTACGTCAACGTCAAACGAGCCGTTCTCGATCGCAAAGCGCTCAAGCTTATCAAGATAAACGGCAAAGCCGATAGCGCCTACCTTCTTGCCGAATTTCTCCATAAGTCTGTCGTAGCGTCCACCCGAAAGGATACTGTCTGGGATGCTCTTTATAAAGCCCTTGAAAATGATACCGTCGTAATAGCTCATATCGTTTACTACCGAAAAGTCAAGATAAAGCCTGTCGGTAGCACCGTAGCAGCTCATAGCGTCGTATATCTGCTCAAGCTCGTCGTATGCGCTCTGCATCTTCTCGCCCTCAACCAAGCCTTCGATAGCCTTAAGTGCCTTATCTATCGGCAGATACATTGCCGTAAGGCTGCAAAGGCTCTCGCATTTAGCGTTATCTATTCCGAGAGCAGAACAAAGCGAGCGTAAGCCTGAGATATTCTTGCTTCCTATAAGCGAAAGGAAGTCCTGCATATTATCCGCACGCACGCCGATATTCTCGAGAAAGCCCTCAAGGAAGCGCATATGCGAAAGGTCAAGCAGAAAGTCCTGACTTATTCCCTCAAGACTCTTCATCGCAAGCATCAACACCTCGCTCTCGGCGAAGACGTCGATACTGCCGATAGATTCAAGTCCGGTTTGTCTTATCTCACGGAAGCCGTCTCCGCCGACTGTAGTGCGGTAAACGTGCTCGTCGTAGTAAAGCTTATATGAGCTGCTTTCATTTGCAACTACGTTTTTGATTATGGAAAGTGTTACGTCTGGCTTGAGAGCCATCAGCTTTCCGTTGGTGTCGGTAAAGGTGAGCAGATTTTCGCTTACAAGAAAGCTTCGGTTCTTCGCGTAGAGGTCATATTCCTCAAACTTACTTACTCTGTAATGCGAATAGCCGTACTTACTGTAAAGACTGCGAAGCTCGTATATCGCTCTTTCGTCCTCTCGGAGCACCTGACCAGCAAAGCTCATTATTTTTCTTCCTCCGCAATAGCCGCAAGCGCCCTCTTATATCCACCCGCACCGTAAAGATAAGAACGGTTGACACGGCTGATAGTGGCTGTGCTTGCGCCTGTTTCTTCAACTATCTTGTTATAAACTGTCTGCTCGGACAGCATCTTTGCCACGAGCAATCTCTGCGCTATGTCGAGAACTTCCTTTTTAGTCATGATGTCTTCAAGAAAAGCCTCGCATTCCTCTTCATTCTTAAGTGAAAGTATCGCCTTGATCAAAAGATTGTAGCCTTCATTTTCTGACAGATTCATAAAAATTCCTCTCTTTTCTAAAAGCTATCTGAAAAAGTTTTACTTTAACGCTTTACTATGATAACATACTAAAGCAATTATGTCAATAGCTTTTTTATATTTTTTATAAAGTTTTGTGCTTTTTTTAGAAAATCACGTTTAAAGCAGTATCTGACCGTTTATTTGCAGGTGGAATTTCATTCCGAGACAGTCTGCCGCCTTTCTGCAAAGCAGCATTCTCTGCATAAATATCTCAAAGTAGTCCATGACCGAGCTATATCTGGTATCTACCTCAAGAATGAGCGTTATCTCGTCCTTGTTATCGTTTATCTGAAGCTCAGAGCGTGTAACAGAATAGTTTACTCTGTCGTGTATATCGAAGCTTGATACGTCAGAATTGCGAACGCGGCTTCTTCTCACGTCTGATTTATCAGCAAGTATAAGAGCCGCGGCTATCTCGTTTACAGGAACGCCCGTTCCCTCGTCGTGATTGCCTATAGCGGCAACTATAAGAGCTATCTCCGCAGGGTCCATACCCATTTTGTCAAGTATGCGGAATGACATCACCGCGCCGCTCTGTGAATGGTCAACACGGTTGACAAGATTGCCGATATCGTGCATAAATGCCGCTATCTTGGCTATCTCCACAGTTCTCTCATCAGCTCCTAAGGTAGTCAGTATATACTCGCACACGACTACTGCCTTTTCTGCATGCGCGAAGCTATGCTCGGTATATCCCAGAGCCTTGAGAGCGCTATCCGCGCTCTTTATATATTCTCTTATTGCAGGGTCGTGCTTGACCTGTTCAAAGCTAACCATCTGTAAATCTCCTTGCTTTAGTTATTTATGATCTGCTCCTTATTTAGAAACAGCTCCTCTGCGCGCTCGGTGGGCATTTTGATAAATCTTATCACCGAGTAGATAGCTACGGCAACACCAACAACGGCGGTTATAGCTATTTCAGGTGCCGTCCATATTGTTCCCGCTCCAAAGGCAGGAATTACACCGCCCGCAAAATTATATAGCGCGTGTGTGAAAACGCAGAGCCATATATTGCCCGTTTCAAGAAGAACTGTGCAGCATAGCGCGCCTATAAGAGCGGAATATCCTATCTGGAGTATCACGGCCCCGGGAGAAGCGGTAAAGATATTTACAAGATGCACAGCGCCGAATACCACGGACGACCAGAATATCGCCATAAATATCTTGAGCTTGGTCTTAGTTCTGCTCTTGAGCAAAAGCATCAGAGCGCATCCGCGGAAGGCGAGCTCCTCGAATAATCCTACGCACAAGCAGGAGAACGCGTAGAAGAGTATCTCCCCTGCCGTTCCGCCAAAGGTGCAATCTCCCGCAAGGAAGGACACCCACGGAAAGTTATTGACGGCAACCGCAAGTGCGGGAAGGATAAACACGAGAGCGCGCCAGCTTCTGTTTCCGAGCGGATGGAGTATCTTGCCGAACGAGAACTCAAGCATAAATATGAGTGCAACCATACCGCCGAAGAAACGTGAGAGACTACTGTAAAGCGCTGTGATATCCTCTGTGGGAGAATCGCAGAGTCTGTACCAGAGCTCTACCGCCACGACTGCGCAAAGCATAAGCACGAGCAACACCTTACGCGTTATCTCAGCGGGTGAAAGCTTTCTTTTTTCACTCATCTGCACTCTCCTTGAGCGCTTCATTAGCTCTCTGCTCTGCCTTCTTCATAAGGTAACGCTGACCGAAGAAGAGTGCGACTGATCCGAGCACCATAAGTACAGCGATAAACTGCGAGGGGCTGAGAAAATCGACTACCGTGCTTCCTCTGTCGTCGGTTCTGAAGTATTCGATAACGAAGCGCCATACGCCGTAAAGCACCATATAGAGCGGCAGATTGCAGGAGCGCTTTGTGAGAAGTCTCCAAACGAAGAATCCAAAGAGCGCAAAGAGGAAAAGTGCCTCGTAAAGCTGAAGCGGAACTGCTTTAGCACCTATAGCCGGCATATAAATAGCATACCACGCGTCAGTTATCTTTCCGTGGCAGCAGCCTGCCATAAGGCAGCCTATTCTTCCGAAGGCGTGAGCGACCGCGATAGATGCCGCCGCAATGTCGGCTATAGTGAAAAAGCTCTTTACGTTCTGCTTTTCCTTAAAGAACAGCGCACCGATACCGAAGTATATGAGCAAAAAGCAAGCCGCTCCGCCTATAAGTCCACCGTAGAAGGTAGCACCGGTAGATGTGTCAAGGACAAATCCGCCACGGCGCTCAATATCGTAAAGCGCTTGAAAAAATACAGCCGAGAAATAGCCAAGTGTTATAGATACCACAGCAGTTACGAGAGTAAAGTTCTGAAGCTTCCAGAACATCTTTGCCCTGTCAGAGAATATTCTGAAAACCAAAATAGCGCCGAGGATACCTACGCACAGAAAAACCGTGTATAGATCGACGTCAAGAAAAAGAGCGTAAGGATACATTTGCTCCTCCTTTGTTATTTTTTCCAATTTAAAGCATTAAAGTCTTCCAAAATAATTATACCGCATAAAGACTGAAATGTCAATGTGCGGTATAATAATTTTATTGAATTTTGTGTGATTTTAAGACTTATTGAGGATATCTCAGAACTTTTCGATATTCTCTACTGCATACTTGAGCATCTTGTTCTGAACGTATCTCTTGTTTCTCACGAGATAATCTCTGATGACCTTGATATTTACGGGCTTCTGCGCCATAAGATTTTCAAGCGCGGCGGCAAAATCGTTATCGTTATTGGCTCTCAGACCGTTGCAGATGAAATGAACGGTGTCCTCAGAAGCGTTCTCAAGACATCTCCAGCCTGCATCTGCATCCTTCTCAGCAAGCCCGAAAAGAAGCTTGTAAGCAACGAGCGGCTTGAACTCTGCGGGCATATCGAGATAAGGATTGTCAAGAACTCTGTCATTCCACAGCTTGCCCTCTGAGGTAGCATATCTTGAAAGGAAGCGATTCATTCTTGAATTTACAGTTGCAAAGCTGAGCTTCTGGACCGAAATATTTCTCTTGGTCTCGGGATTATAGAGGAAATAGTTTGGCTTCTTGTCTATGAGCAGATATGTGAAATATCCAAGCTCTACCGAAAGTGCCAACGCCAATACAGAGACGATTATAAGAACAATCTTCGGCAACAGCGCAAGGTCAAGTGAAAGACTCAAAACGAAAAGCACTACCGCAACGACAAGGAAGAGCGCGGTCGCTATACCCAACAATATTTTTAATTTATTTCTACTCATTTAGCAACTCCTCTTTCTTTTCCTGAATGATTACTTAAATTATACCACATTCTCCTGCTGATGTCAATTCATTTAAGAGAAAATATTCACGCTCAGCCATCAGGATAGCAACGCAAGCTCAAAGGCTATCTTGGGTGTGGGTACAAGCTCTATCGAGCGGCTGAACATCTCCTTTGCGCCCTTGATATCTCTGTTATAGAGTTTTCCGTAGCCGAGCATTCCGTAAAGCCTTGCAAGGCGGTTTATTCTTCCGTTGCCGACAAAGCAATTATAGATACCGCTTGTAACCTTGTGATAGGTACAGCCGCCCTCAAGCTCCTTTTCCCATTTGAGAATAGCGTCGCGCATAATTCTCTGCGCTCTCATCTCCTCGCCGCCAAGGCGGACTGCCATAGCGGAATAATAGACGAACTCGCCGCCCATATTCCACATTCCGACGTCCTTCATCGAGCAAAGCTTTGCTATAAGCTCTGCCGCTTCCTCTTCTCTGCCAAGGCATTTGAGCGCTTCTGCCTCGTAGTAGCGGTAAGGCATCATAACGCTGTCGTTCCAGAAGCCTACGTTTAGGTTTTCGGGCATAGTCTGAGACGCTCTGAAGTCTCTGAGCGCATCCTCGTACCTTCCCTCGCGCATAGCTATTCTGCCACGTGCGAAGCAAGCGTACATATACGGCTCTGCGGTTGAAAACTCCGCGCCCTCGCCGGGTGAGAAGATATGCTCTCTCATCACTCTCTCTGCCTTGTCAAAATCGCCTGCTGCGCTATACGCACGGGCTATCGTAAGCTGTATCTGATCGGTAACCACCTTAGGCTTATGCGCCTCAATAAATGCGGCGTTTTCGGCGTAAGAGCCGCCGAGAGTCTGCATTACAGACGCCATCTCGCAAAGCAGCATAGCGTCGTTGTCATGAAGCTCGATCGCCTTTCTCATAAGAGGCAGGGCATCCTTTGCTCTATCAAGGTGATTATAATAAGCGAGAGCAAGATTCCTGTAAGGGATATAGAAGCTCGGCTCGTGCTTGATAGCGCTTTCCCAAAGAGACGCGGCATCCCCGTAAAGACGGGCGTCGTAAAGAATACAACCAAGCAAATACGCCGCAAATCCGTCCTTCTCATTCGCCGCAAGTGCCGAGCGAAGAACTGTTATCTCACCTGCTCTCGAAGGGAATACGGCAACTATCTTCTCTCGTCTTGCAGCCTTACGCTCTTTTGCGGCAAGCTCCTCTCTGCCCAAAAGCTCATAGCAGTATGCAAGAGTGTAGTGTATCATAGCGTAGTTCGGCATTACCGAATCTACACCCTTAAGCAGTGTGATACAATCCTCAACGAAGCCTGCCGCGAGCAGATCGAAGCAAACGTCAAGCGTGGTCTCGGCGGGATTGGATCTCATAACGTCATAAAAGCTCTTTCTTCCCTTACCTGTTATGATAGCAAGAGTATATCGCGCAAGATGATTAAGCGGATCCTTTGCAAGCAAGCTGCGGCAGAGTGCCGCACCGCCTCGCACGTCGCCCATCTTATAAAGCGCAAGCGCGGCGTACGGTATAGCTATAGGATGTCTGCTCTCCTTATCGATAGCATCGGTCGCGAGCTTGTACATAGACTTCCAATTTCCTCGCTTACCCTCAATGGCAGCAGCCGCGACAGATGCGGGTGAGATGACGTTATTAGACCACGCAGCGCGACGGAAGGCGCAGTAAGCCTCATCATCCTTGCCAAGCTGAGAAAGACATATTCCGCGCAGATAATAAACGCTTCCGTCCTCGGCGTTCTGATTGTATCTGCACTCTATCTTATAAGCCTTGTCAAGATATTCAAGCGCTTCCTCAAAGCGCAGAGTACGGACGTAGAATTCGCCCATAGCCTTAAGCGCGGGAAGGAAGTTCGGCTCTCGTCTGAGCGCCTCAAGATAATACAGATCGGGCTTGCGGAGAGGATCACGGTATTGGTCAACGTGCTGTCCCGCATTCACAAGCTCGGATGCCGTTGCTATCTTATCAGGCAGAGGTATTCCCTTGTTCTTCTCGGGAATATGGATATAGTCGGGGGCTTCCTCGGTGTACTCAAGCAGAGGCTCGTTATCAGCACTGACTATACTCAGCGAAAGCAGCTCGTCCTTGGGGTATTCGACCTCAAAGGTAGCCACGGCAGAGGGAGACATATCGAGCGTTTCTTCAAGAAGCACTCGTCCGTCAGCTCCCTTGAGAAGCACGGTAAGTCTATCTCTCTTTGCGGTTACGTTGACGCGAAGCTCGTTTTTCTCTCGGTCAAAGGCAGCCGCGGCATCAATAGATGCGGCTGTCGTATAACCTATTCCCTGCGTGGGATACCAGAATTGCGAAAAGCACTTGGTCTCGTAGGGAGATATCCAGCTGAAATCAGGCTGATCGTCGGTATAGCAGCCTGCCATCAGCTCGGCGTACTGACCGTCAGAGTCGGTCAGCTTCTTTTCCCAGCTATCAGCGTTTGATCCGTATCCCCAGGTGAACATCTTCTTGCCGGGGGAGATATGATGGTCTGCGATATGCAATATACCGCAGTTCTTTACATAGTCAAAGCCGCCAAAGAAATCATACTTTGATGGTGCTGCAAAGTATGAGGTTGCTATTTTAGAATTCTTGTGCCAGCTTATGTCCTTAGGCTCGGTGATGTTGTCCGCACCGTACTGTCCCGATGCTATCGGGAAGGTGGTATGGCTATAGTCATTATGATGATGCACCCATGTAACGTCAGGCGGAAATACAAGTCTGTATCCCTCGTGAACGGCTACCGCCGCGTTTTCCCACCAAAGAAAATTATGCTTTACGGGCGTGCGGTTGGTGATCGCCACCTTGGTTTCAAAATAAGAGCTATCGGGGCGAAGTACTACTCCTACCATTCCCTTTGTTCTATCGTTAGGAGCGTGCTCAGAGAGCCAAACGGTAACGCTTCCGTCATCATCGGTCTGTATATCGTAATCCACGGGCAAGACTGTCGAGGGTCTGTGGTGGAATGGCCAGTTGAACTCAATTCCGCCCGATATCCAAGAGCCGTAAGCACCTATGAGCGCAGGCTTGATAACGTGCTGACGGTAGAGAAAATCATAGCCCGTAACCTTGTCGTAGGCTTCAAACACTCTTCCGCCAAGATCGGGGATGATAGCAAGACGTATATATTGATTTTCAAGTCTTATGACAGTCCACTCTTTATCAAAGCGATGCTCGCCGTCAGCAGCTGAAACGACTCTGTTAGGATAGGGATTTCCCGTAGTTCCCTGATGATTGCTGGTCTCTGCAAACATCGGCATCTCTTCGGGCTCGGGTATCGGATAGGTGGGTATATTCCATTTCTCTACCGCTACTTCCACGGTTGAAAGATTATTTTTCATATTAAGACCTCGCATTTTTTTAATATCTCTTATCCGAAGGATATACTTTTTCTCTTGAGGTCAGTATAGCAAAATTATGACTGAAATTCAAGTGCTTTGGGAAAACTTTTGAGCAAAATATCTAACAAAAAAACTCTGGATAAAATGTTGATTTTAACGAAAAAAGCTGACAAGCGTTGCTTGTCAGCTTTTTATCTGTTGCTTTAATTACTTAGCGGAAAATCTGTACTCGGTGGTATAATCGTAAACCTCACCGGGTCTGAGAACGCAAGGTGTGAAGCCTTCCTTATTGATACTGTCGGGCATGAACTGTGTTTCAAGGCAGAAGAGTATCTGAGGTGTCTGCTCCTTGCCGCCCTTGTAGGGGTAGTTCTTATTATTGATGAAGTTACCCGTGTAGAGCTGAACGCAGGGAGAGTTAGTGTAAAGCTCAAGAACTCTGCCGCTTCTCTCGTCGTAAGCCTCGCCGCGCTTAACTGCGGGCTCACCGCTCTTGCCGCCTGCAAAGTTGAAGCAGTGGTCGTATCCGCCGTTCGTAGCGCCGCCTGCCTTGTGGAGATCCTCGCAATCAGCGTCGATGTCCTGACCGATGGGCTTTGCAACTCTGAAATCAAAGGGTGTTCCCTCTACGCTCTTGATCTCGCCCGTGGGAACGAGGTTTGCGTCTGTGGGAAGATAGGTATCAGCATCGAGCTGAAGGATTGTAGGACGAATGCTTCCTGCCGCATAGCCTGCGAGGTTGAAGTATGCGTGGTGAGTCATATTGATGATAGTAGCCTTATCGGTAGTAGCGTAGTAGTTGATAACCCAACCGTTCTGATTGGTGAGGGTGTATGTAACTGTGAGGTCAAGGTTTCCGGGGAATCCCTCGTCTCCGTCGGGAGAGAGTATGTGAAGTTTGATAACGGGTTCTTCAGCATCAACAGTCTCAACGTCAAAGATCTTCTGGTTAAAGCCTACCTTACCGCCGTGGCAATGGTTACCTGTGGACGCGGTGGTGTAGAGCTGATAGTTCTCGCCATCAAGTGTGAACTGACCCTTAGTTATACGGTTTGCCCATCTTCCGATAACAGCACCCTGATATCCGTCAGCGTTGAGGTAAGAGTCGAGGCTGTCAAAGCCGCCGATAAGGTCGGTAAAGCCGCCCTTTCTGTCGGGTGTCCAAAGCTCTGTAACGATGCCGCC
Organism: uncultured Clostridia bacterium; assembly: GCA_937893945.1. GTDB lineage: Bacteria > Bacillota > Clostridia > Oscillospirales > CAG-272 > HGM12713. Next base: position 12,715 of record CALCTA010000150.1, read on the forward strand.
GTAGTTCAGCACCTTGATAGTCATTCCGTTTTTATTTACGAGAGTATAGCGATATACCTCTCTGCCATCGGAAAGCTTTCCGTAAAGTTCCTTAGTAATGCTCATTTTTAGTTTCTCCTTCTGAAATTTATGCTTCGTATCCGTTGGGATTTTTGATCTGCCAATTATAAGAGTCTCTGCACATATCCTCGATGTTGTTCTCTGCCTTCCAGCCAAGAACGTTGAGCGCCTTCTCGGGATTTGCATAGCACTCGTCGATGTCTCCGGGACGGCGCGCGGTGATCTTGTAGTTGATGGTGATACCCGTTGCCTTCTCGTAAGCCTTTACGATATCAAGAACAGAGTAGCCTACACCCGTACCGATATTGAAGTGCTCAACGCCCGTAACGGTCTCGGCTCTCTCTATAGCCTTGAGATGTGCTTTCGCGAGGTCAACTACGTGGATATAGTCGCGGACTCCCGTGCCGTCGTGAGTCTTGTAATCGTTGCCGAATACAGAGAGGCATTCTCTTCTGCCCGACGCCACCTGAGTGATATAGGGGAGCAGGTTGTTCGGGATACCCTGAGGATCTTCACCGATAAGACCGCTCTTGTGAGCACCGATGGGGTTGAAGTAACGGAGAATGGAAACGCTCCACTCGTTGTCAGCTGCGTGAAGGTCCTTGAGTATTCTCTCTATCATCAGCTTGGTCTCACCGTAGGGGTTAGTTGTGGAAAGAGGAAAGTCCTCGGTTATCGGAACGCTTGCGGGATTGCCGTAAACTGTTGCCGAGGAGCTGAAAACTATTCTCTTAGCTCCGTGCTTCTGCATTATATCGCAGAGGTTAAGCGTACCTGTGATGTTATTGTGGTAGTAGAGCAAGGGCTTTGAGCATGACTCTCCGACAGCCTTAAGACCTGCAAAATGAATGCAGCTGTCGATATCGTTCTCTTCAAATACCTTGTCGAGTGCCTCGTAGTCAAGAAGATCCACCTCGTAGAACTTGAAGTCCTTACCCGTTATCTGCTTTACGCGATTGAGAGACTCGGGCTTACTGTTTACGAAGTTATCAACTACTACAAGCTCTCTTCCTGCTTCAAGAAGCTCAACCATTGTGTGTGAACCGATGTATCCGGCTCCTCCCGTGATCAAAATTGCCATTTTTGTACCCCTTTATAATCCTTTAAAAATAGTCTTAAATAATTTTTCAGTCCGCAAGTCTTTCGGGATAAGCTCTGCTATCCTTAAGCGCCTCGATGCTTGCGCTGACGAAAGGCTTATCCTCTTTATAGGTAACTCCGTACCATTCGTCCTTGGAAAGATATACGTTTACCTGACATTCGCCTGCCTTTAGCATATTGCATACGGCAAACGGCAGATAAAACTCACACTTGAGCTTGTCTTTATGATCGGCAGAAAGGAACTCAATAAAGTTTCTCTCTATCTTCTCAAACACGTCGGTGGTAAAGCCCCAACAGTTCATAGAAGCGATACCGTCAAGAGAAGTCTCGTGCTCAACACCGTCCTCGACGAATACCGCAGTATCGCCTTTGGCACGAATTCCTGTTCTTTCTGTTACCTCAAGAAGTCTTCCTTCGCTATCGGTAAGGCAGATGCCTCTTGAAACAGTTCCGTTTTCGGTAAGCGTGTTTTTAAGCACGTATCCTATCATTGCGTAGCAAGGAAGATCGCCGTTCTTTGCAGAGGAAAGATGCTCTGCCATAAGCATATAAGCGCTTCTTCCGTAGAAATCATCTGAATTGATCACCATAAAGGGATCGTTGATGAGATGCTTTGCGCAAAGCAGAGCATGCGCTGTTCCCCACGGCTTTACTCTGCCCTCGGGAACAGAAAATCCCGCGGGAAGATCGGTAAGCTCCTGGAATGCGTATTCAACCTTGACCTTATTTTCAAAGCGCTTTCCTATAGTATCGCGGAAGATCTCAAGGTTTTCCTTCTTTATAACGAAGACCACCTTATCAAATCCGCTGATTATCGCATCGTAAACCGAAAAATCAATAATAAATTCGCCCGTCTTGGTAATGGGATCTATCTGCTTAAGTCCGCCATATCTCGAGCCCATTCCCGCAGCAAGAATAACAAGTGTCATTTGCTCCTCCATATTTATATTTTCAAGTTCCACTGAGACATACAAAGTCATTTTATATTATACTATATTTTCCCGAAATTAAAAGAACTTTTTATATTAATTAACATTTTGTTTACATATTCGGCAAAGAAATATTTACCTTTTCGTTTATGAATATGCCGACACGCTTTCGGCAAATACTCAAAATAAGAAACTAAAAAAACGGGAGTGTCTATGTACTACAATAAGGTTGAAATATGCGGAGTAAACACATCAACTCTTAAAGTATTGTCAGACGAAGAAAAGCGTTCCCTGCTCCTTAGAACAAAAGAGGGAGACGAGGGTGCGCGACAGGAGCTTATTTACGGAAATCTGCGGCTGGTTCTGAGCATCATTCAGCGCTTCACGGGAAGGCGCGAAAATCTTGACGATCTTTTTCAGGTAGGCTGCATCGGGCTTGTAAAGGCGGTAGATAATTTCAACACCGAGCTTGAGGTAAAATTCTCGACCTACGCCGTTCCGATGATCATAGGTGAGATAAGAAGATATCTGCGAGATAACAATTCAATACGGATAAGCCGCTCGGTGCGGGACCTTGCATACAAGGCTCTTCAGGCTCGCGAGGAGCTTATCCGCGAGAAGCAGAGTGAGCCTACTGTTGAGGATATCGCCGCACGGCTTGGAGAGAAAAAAGAGACTGTAGTAAGAGCGATGGAGGCTATAGTTGAACCTATCTCTCTTTATGAACCCGTATTTAACGAGGGCAGCGGAGACTCGGTTTATGTTATAGATCAGGTGAGCGATGCGGGAAGCTCGGAGGAAAGATGGCTTGAGAATATAGTTCTTCGCGAGGCTATGCTTGATCTGAGTGAGCGTGAGCAACGTATAATCCGCCTACGCTATTATATGAACAAAACTCAGATGGAGATAGCCGAGGAGATCGGCATATCTCAGGCTCAGGTATCAAGGCTTGAAAAGGGCGCGCTCAATCATATGCGAGCAAAAATATAGAGCTTTAATCCTGCGGCTTCTGTAATATTTACACCTTCTCCGTCATAAGTATAAGTATAACAAAAAGACGGAGGTTTAATTATGTCTGACATCTATCTCCCCGAGGGCGCGTTGTTATCCTCAAATGAGAACCGCGAATATCTTTCCTGCCTTGCCTCTCTTGAGCGCGCTATGAACGAGGGCAGGATTCTTGAATCGACCGTGCTTTTCTGCGACAGCTCTATGAGACTTCATATAGAGCTTGGCAGCTTCATTGGTATTATGGATAGGAGCGAGGCGGTATTCTGCCGACCGGGCGAGACTATAAAGGATATTGCCGTAATAACTCGGGTAGGCAAGCCTATTTGCTTCAAAATAATAGGTTTTTCAAAAGAAAACGGAACAATTGTTCCTATCCTCTCGCGCAGAGCCGCTCAGGAGGAATGCAACAGAGTATTCCTTTCGGCTCTGCGCGCCGGAGATATAATCCGCGCAAGAGTAACGCATCTTGAAAGCTTCGGTGCTTTCCTTGACGTTGGTTGCGGACTGTCATCTCTTTTGACAGTTGACTGTATTTCGGTATCTCGGATAGCTCACCCCAAGGACAGACTTTCGGTCGGGGATAGCGTAAACGTGGTAGTAAAGAGCCGCGAGAGCGGAAGCGGAAGGCTTTACGTTACGATGCGCGAGCTGCTCGGCACGTGGGAGGAAAACGCCGCCGCCTTTGAGGTGGGTCAGACGGTGTCCGGAATTGTGAGAAGCATTGAAAACTACGGAATTTTCATTGAGCTTTCGCCAAACCTCGCAGGTCTCGCGGAGCTCAAGGATGACGGATGCGCGCTTGAGCGTGCCATCATCGGCTCTGCGGCTGCCGTTTACATAAAAAGCATACTTCCCGACCGCATGAAGATAAAGCTCGTGCTGATAGATGCCGGACGCGCTCAGGCAACACCTCAAAGGCAGCCATTGAAGTATTATATCGACTGCGACAGTATATCTCACATCAGCAGATGGCGTTATTCCCCCGAAAGAGCGCACAAGCTTATAGAAAGTGTATTTGATTAAGAACAAAGAGACAGTCTCTGCGCAACGCAGACCTGTCTCTTTGCTTTTTAGTGCCTTGACATTCGCTCGGATATGTTATATAATAGTTATATAGCATTTACGAAAGGAGAACGGAATATGAAAAGACGCTCTGTCGCGCTTGCGCTTGTTATCTCAATACTTGCGTCGCTTCTCTGCTCCTGCTCCTTTTCTTTTACCGAAAAAAAGCATGTGCGCGAGTATTTTGGATATTTTGACACCTTCTCTTCCCTGACGGTTTACACCTCTGATGAAAAACTGTTTTCAGAAGCCGCAGACGCGCTTGATGGTCTGCTTGACGCCTACAACAAGCTTTTTGATATTTATCACTCTTACGAAGGAATTACAAATCTCTGCGACCTCAACAAAAACGCGGGAAAGGGTGCGATAAGCGTTGACGAGCGCCTTATAGATGCGCTTGAATTTGGCAAGGAGATGCACACTCTCACGAACGGACACGCAAATATCGCTCTCGGCTCTGTCATCTCGCTCTGGCACGAAGCTCGCGAGTATGCCGCAAAGCACCCCGAGGATGCGTATATTCCCGATGCCTCTTCAATTTCCGAAGCTCTGCTTCACACCGATATAAACTCTCTTGTGATCGACAAAGCCGCTTCGACCGTAGAGATAACAGACGAGTATCTCTCGCTTGACCTCGGCGCTATTGCCAAGGGATATATCGCGGAACGCGCGGCTGAGATTCTGCTCGATATGGGGCTTGAGAGCTTTCTTATAAATCTCGGCGGCAACGTGCTTGCCTGTGGAAAAAAGCCCGACGGCTCTGAGTGGAGATCTCTTATCGAGGATCCGTTTGATAGCGGCAAGGATGGATACGGCTCGCCGCTTTCCATCTCAGAGCGTTCACTTGTAACAAGCGGCTCTTATCAGCGCTATTACACAGTCGGCGGTAAGAATTATTCCCACATAATCAGCAAGGACGACGGCATGCCGCAGGGGCGCTTCGTTTCGGTAAGCGTTATCAGTCCTTGGGGCGCTTCGGGGACAGCTGACGCTCTATCTACCGCGCTCTTTTGTATGACGCTTGAAGAAGGACGGTCTATTATTGAGAGCCTTGACGGATTTGAGGCATTATGGATATTCCCTGACGGAAACACCGAAGAAACAGAAGGATTTGGAGGTGCGAGATGAAAAAAAGCGATCTAATTCTTCTCTGCTCGGTGCTTCTCGCGGCACTTGCGATCTTCGGGATCTGCGCCGCTTTTACTTTGGGCAGGGGGGAGACTGTCGTGGTAAGAGTTGACGGAGAGGAATACGCACGACTTCCGCTCGGAGAGGACACCGAGCTTCTTATTGAGGGTGTAAACGGCGGAACTAATCTCCTTATTATCAAGGACTGCGAGGCGTATATAAGTGAAGCTACCTGCCCCGACCTCGTCTGCGTTCACACAGGTAGTGCGGACGAGCTGAAAAGCATAGTTTGCCTACCAAACAGAGTAACTGTATCAATAGAAAAATAATTACGGAGAAAAAATATGTCAGAGCTTATAACTATAAAAAACGATCATCTTACCGCCGTTATCTCAACTTACGGTGCTGAGCTGCAAAATCTTTTTGACAGGGACGGAAAGGAATATATCTGGCAGGGCGATCCTTCTGTATGGAGCGGTCGTGCGCCTATCCTTTTCCCTATCTGCGGAGGGCTTAAGAACGACAGATACACGCTTGGCGGAAAGGAATATGAGCTTTCAAAGCATGGATTTGCAAAAAGAAATGAATTTTCGGTGTTTTCAAAAGCGCAAGACAGCGCGGTATTCCTTCTTCGCGAAAACGAGGATACGCTTCGCTCTTATCCGTTCAAATTTGAGCTTTTAGTCAGCTTCAAGCTGATTGAAAACAGCCTGAGCGTTGAATTCAAGGTAAACAATCTGTCAGATGAGACTATGTATTTTTCCTGCGGTGCTCACGAGGGCTTTTCGCTCCCCGACGGAATTGACGGAACGAGAGTGATATTTGAAAAAGCCGAAGATCACAAAAACTACAAGGTTACAGAGGGACTTCTTGATACTGTTTATGAAGCTCTCGGCGACGGAAGCGACACGCTCATGCTCCACAAGGAGCTTTTCTCGGTTGATGCGGTCGTTCTTCCCGAGATAGTCTCGCGTTCGCTCACGCTTGTCTCTGCTGACGGCTCTCGCAAAATAAAGGTAGAGTTTCCCGACTTTGAGCATCTGCTTATATGGCAGGTGTGCGGAGCGGATTACGTCTGCATCGAGCCTTGGAGCGGACTTCCCGACATATACGGCGGCAAGAGCTTTGCCATTGAGGAAAAGGAAAGCATTACGGCTCTTAGAGCTGGCAACTCGCTAAGCTTCAGACACAAGATAAGTATTCTTTAAGAGCATTAAATTTTTAAGTAAGGGGGGATAGACTTGCCTAAAAACGACCGAAAGCTATTTGCCGCAAGGGTAGCTTTTTGCGGTGTTATGACCGCTCTTGCGCTTGTTTTTGGATATATCGAGCATCTCGTTCCCTTTCCTATTGGCATATACGGAATTAAGATAGGCCTTGCAAATCTCGTCGTGGTCGTAATGCTCTACACAATGAATTGGCAGAGTGCTCTTATCATAAATCTTTTGAGGATATTTATTTCATTTCTTCTGTTCGGCTCGGCTACTTCTCTTATCTACAGCCTTTGCGGCGGAATTCTGAGCTTTCTCGTTATGCTGCTGATAAAGAGCATCAAAAAGCCGTCCTTTTCGGTGGTCGGCGTCAGTATATGCGGCGCGATATGTCATAATATAGGTCAGATACTTGCCGCTATTTTTCTGCTTGACGAGCTTCGCATAGGCTTTTATCTTCCTGTTCTCGTCGCCGTCGGCGCTCTTACGGGTGCTTTGATAGGACTTGTTGCGCTCCCGATAATCAAGCATCCGATATTCAAGAAATTCAAAGAGTAAAACAAAATTGTATAATTTTAAAACCACCAAGAATCAAAATTCTTGGTGGTTTTTAGTTTGTAAGTTAATATCCCTCTCCGTCCGCATACGCGTCCACCTCTCCCAAAGGGCGAGGCTTTATGTTAGTCCTTCACTTACTTGTTTTTCGACATATCCTATAATAATCTCTCGTATATTATCCGCTGATCAGATAAAAGCAAAGTCATCTAAAGGCTCGCCCTCTGGGAGAGCTGGCGGCGCAGACGCCGGAGCCCGCCATCAGGTGGATGCGGTCAGCGGCGAATTTACGGAAGGCCTTCAGATTCTCAAGCCCCTTGGGGGCGGTGGCCATCTGGCCGGAGGTCAGGATGGTCTGGATGCCAAGGTCACAGGCGGTGCCGATGGCCTCGAAAGCAGAAGCGGCCTTCGCCTGCCCATGCAGCCGCCCCAGCTGGAACAATGGGCTGGCTTCG
>CALCTA010000151.1 GCA_937893945.1 uncultured Clostridia bacterium
TGGACGATCCCTATCTCCTGATCCCCGACGTTGTTTCCTACAACCACTACTTCGGTTGGTACGGTGGCGATACCTCGATGAACGGTCCTTGGTTCGATAAGTTCCACGCTACTCACCCGAACATCCCGATCGGATGCTCCGAGTACGGATGTGAGGCACTCAACTGGCACACCTCCGATCCCAAGCAGGGCGACTACACCGAGGAATATCAGGCATACTACCACGAGGAGCTTATCAGACAGCTCTTCACAAGAAAGTATATGTGGGCAACTCACGTATGGAATATGTTTGACTTCGGCGCTGACGCAAGAGCCGAGGGCGGCGAGAACGGACAGAACCACAAGGGTCTCGTTACTATGGACCGTAAGTACAAGAAGGACTCCTTCTACGCTTACAAGGCATGGCTCTCCGACGATCCCTTCGTACACCTCTGCGGCAAGAGATATATTGACAGAGTTGAGGACGTTACGAAAGTAACAGTTTACTCCAATCTCCCCGAGGTAGAGCTCTTCGTTAACGGCGAGAGCATCGGCAAGAAGACCGCTGAGGATCACTTCTTCTACTTTGACGTAAAGAATGTTGGTGAGAGCACCATCGTTGCAAAGGCAGGCGAGTTTACCGACGAGGGCAAGATCCGCAAGGTAAGCGAGATGAATATGGACTACGTTCTCCGCGAGGTAGGCGCAGTTCTTAATTGGTTTGACGTTACCGCTCCCGAGGGAAGATACTCTCTCAACGATACCATCGCTGACATCATGAAGTCCAAGAGAGGCAAGATGTGGTTTGTTGGTATGGGTCTTAAGCTCAAGAAGAAGATGAACGAGGGCAAGAAGGCTTCCGCCGAGGGCGAGAAGAAGTCGGGCGGCTTTGACGTTGATCTGAGCGAAGGCGGCGGACTTATGGAAATGATGGGCGGCTTTACCGTTCTCCGACTCACATCTATGATGGGTATGATGAACGTAAACTTCACCAAGGAAGAGCTGCTTAAGTTGAACAAGAAGCTCAACAGAATCAAGAAGCCCAAGAACATCTAAAAAAATTAAGCTCCCGTTCCTTTTGGAACGGGAGCGATTTTTGTTTTTAATTACATAGTCTTTTTGTAGTTGTCTATGTTCTGATCTACGTTATAGGTAGGATCGCCGGGGTGGATGCCGTTCATCTCCTGCATTATGTGATACGCTCTTGCGCGAAGCTCATCTGCCGCCGCGCGAGGTGAGAGAGACTTGTCGGCGTATATCGGCTCGGAGATATGCAGATCAACGAAGGGTCCCTTGCCGAATAATTTGCGAAATCCCGTTCTCTTGCGGAAGGACATTGAGATAGGAATAAGCGGCTTGCCGTACTTCACCGCGTAGTGAAATACCGCAGGCTTCAATGGGCGAATGTCGGGGTAGAAATACCAGAGCGAGCCCTCGGGAAAGACGTGCAGCCATTTACCGCTTTCGACCACCTCGTCAAGTCCGTGCTTGAATGCCGCCATAGCGTGAATATCGCCTTCGGGTATAGGAATACCGCCGAGTATCCTCATAAACGGCTGAAATCCGCTTTCAAAATTAGGCTTCCATGCAGGAAAATAGCTTATATGCGGACGGATAGCCTTGAGCACGCAGAGATAGTCCCACATAAACACGTGGTTTGAGATAGTTATAGCGCCACCTTTAAGCTCTTCCTTGTGCTTCTTGAGGTTTTCCCTGCCGTGTATCTTAAGACCGTGGGTAAGATGCATTATAGGAAACACTACAAGGTGAAGGAGAGAGGCGACGAGCGCCCTCTTTATCTTAAACCAAGTGCCGTGCGGCATATAATCGTAGCTTGCGTCAAGATCGAACTTCTTTGTTCGCTTGAGCTCCAGCATGTGCTGGTCGCTCCTCTCGGGATAGGTGTAGTCAAGATCGTGTCTGTAATACATATTCAAGCTTCCTTTCCTTGAGTCCTTTTTGTTAATTATATCATACTTTTCTTTATAGTTCAATAAGAAATATAAATATATTTAAACTTGACTTGCGCCGATTTATGAGATATAATATAAGCGGAAGTTTATCTCTCTTTGAAAGGATATTAACTATGCAGAAGCTTAAAACGGGTGCGGCGTACCACGGAAACAGAATGCTTTCCCACGCTATTTCGGATATGAACGAAATGGCGCGCGCCGATATGGACATAGTAGTACACATGCTCTCCCACACCGACTGGGAGCGGCACAACAAGGTGCTCGGAGATATTTTCAAGGCATCCGAGGCGGCAGGACTTGAGGTTTGGGTAGATAATTGGGGCATCGGCGGCGCTCCCGGCGACGTCTCGCATTTCCTTGCCTATCACCCCGAGGCGCACAGCTATTTCGGCAACGGCGAGATGCATCCCTTTCAGGTCTGTCTGAATGCGCCCTCGTACCGCTCGTTCGTCAAGAATTGGATAGAAGAGGTCGCCTCGCTTGGCGGCAAAAAGATATTCTGGGACGAGCCGCTTATCCCCGACAAGCAAGTGCCCGGCTCTGACGATTACTTCTCTGCCTGCGCGTGTCCCACCTGCCGCAAGCTTTTTGCAGAAAGGTACGGCAGAGAGATGCCCGAAATTATGGATGCTGAGGTTGCGGAATTCAGAAACGATACTCTTATCGACTATCACGCCTTCGTCTCGGCATACGCTAAAAAATCGGGGCTTGAAAGCTCTATCTGCCTTATGCCCCATCAGCTCTCGGGCGGAATAAACAAAAACGTCACGCCGCAGCAGAAAATGATGGAGATATCTATCGACAGACTCTGCTCAATAGAGACGGTAGACGACATCGGCACAGACCCCTATTGGTTTGACGACGCGGATATTGCAAAGAGCGGCAATCCTTACGAGAAGGTCTATATCAATTCAAAGGTCTGCGTTGACGTGGCGAACAAATACGGCAAGAAGCACAATATCTGGGTTCAGGGATTTGCCGCGCCGCGCGGTCGCGAGGACGAGATAATCACCGCTACCGAGGCGATATACGACGCGGGAGCGAGAACTATACTCTCCTGGGGATTTAACGCGAGCGAGTCGAATAATTACCGCTCCGAAAACCCCGAAAGAAGCTGGCAGATGACTCTTGAGGGCTTTAGGCGCATCAAGAGCATGGAGCGCGACAGACTGCTTGAGGAAAACAGAAGAAAATACAAAAAATAAAGATAAGGCAGCGGACTCGTCCGCTGCCTTTTTTGATTTAATGGAACTGTGAGTGGTAGAGCGAATGGTAAAATCCGCCTTGCTTTATAAGCTCCTCGTGATTTCCCTGCTCTATTATCGCGCCGTCCTTTACCACAAGTATGGTATCGGCATTCTGAATAGTCGAAAGTCGGTGAGCTATGATAAAGCAGGTCCTGTTCTTCATAAGCTCGGTCATAGCGTTCTGTATCTGTATCTCGGTGCGCGAGTCAACGTTTGAGGTAGCCTCATCGAGAATAAGTATCGGCGCATCCGCGAGAAATGCCCTTGCGATAGTTATAAGCTGCTTCTGTCCCTTTGAGATATTCACGCCGTCGTCAGAGAGTATGGTGTTATAGCCGTCGGGCAGGCTCTCAATATAAGAGTCGATCTTTGCCGATCTCGCCGCCGCATATACCTCCTCGGGAGTGGCGTCCTCTCTGCCGTAAACTATGTTATCGTAGATCGTTCCGTAGAACAGCCACGTGTCCTGAAGCACCATAGTGAAAGCGAGACGAAGATCGGCGCGTTTGATGTCAAGTGAGGACACGCCGTCCATACGTATCTCGCCGCTCTGCTGATCGTAAAATCTCATAAGCAGGTTGATTATAGTGGTCTTTCCCGCGCCCGTAGGTCCTACGATAGCGACAGTCTGACCCTTCTTCGCACTTACAGATACGTTTTTCAGCACCGTCTTGTCGGGTGTATATCCGAACGTAACGTCATCGATACAAACGTCGCCGCTGACCTCCTTAAAGGCCTTTGCATCAGGAGCGTCTGTCTTTTCGGGCTCCTCGTCAAGTATAGCAAACACGCGCTCTGCTGCCGAGAATGCCGACTGAAATTCGTGAAGAATGTTTGAAAACTCGTTTATAGGTCCTGCGAACTTTCTTGAATACTGTACGAACTGCGCCACACCGCCAAGTGTGATAAAGAACATCGAGGTTGCGAGCACAGTGCCGTTCTGCGAGAACATATAAAGTATTCCGCCCATTATCGCAACGAGAGTGAGCGAGATATTGTTGATAAGGTTTATCGTCGGGAAAAGCAGTGCGCCGTGGTATTCTGCCTTGTAGAAGGCATCCATTGCCTCGTCGTTTATCTTATTGAAGCGAGAGGAGATGACCTTCTGCCTGCCGTAAGCTGAGATAGTGCGTGAGCCCGTGAGCATTTCCTCGGCAAAGCCGTTCAGCTCGCCGTATTTCTTCGCTCTCTTTCTGAAAAGCGGACGTACTACCTTAGAGCGATAGCGTGTAAAGAGAATAGATACGGGAACGGTTATCGCAAATATAAGTATCATAGGCTTTGATATCTGCCACATAAACACGAGCGAGCCTAATACCGTGTATATACTCGTCATTACCTGTATCAGATCGTGCGAAAGCGTGCTGTTGATAGTGTCGATATCATAAGAGAGATGGCTTATGATATCTCCCGTAGCGTGAGTATCAAAATAGCTTACGGGAAGCGTTGTCAGCTTTTCAAACACCTGCTTGCGCATTCTGTATATTATCCTCTGGCTCAGATGTATCATAACGACCGAGAGAATATATGAAAGAAGCGCAGAGATAGCGTAGCAAGCGAGCATCATCGCTACGTTCTCCCACACCGCCGAGAAGTCAACACCGCTCTCAAGCTCGATAGCGTCGATAGCCGCGCCTGAGTATTTCGGGCCGAGAAGCGAGAGCTGATTTGCGCCAAGTGTGAGCAAAAGCGCAGGCACGAAGAGCGGCCATTGCATCAGCACGTATTTGCTGAGCCTTAAGAAGATGCCCTTTCTTCCCTTTTTCTTTTCGGGCATAGTTTTCTTATCAGTCAAGGAAAGCACCTCCCATCTGCGAATCGCTTATCTCCTTATATTCGCTGCAGGTCGCAAGAAGATGCTCGTGCTTACCGCAGCCGATGATAGCGCCCTCGTCGATAACGAGAATGAGGTCGCAATTCTTGACAGAGCTTACTCGCTGAGCCACTGTTATAACAGTAGAATCGGGAAGCGACTCAGAAAGCGCACGCCTCAGGCTCGCGTCTGTTCTGTAGTCAAGTGCCGACGAGGAATCGTCGAGTATGAGTATTTCGGGAAATCCTGCTACCGCACGGGAAATAAGCACTCTCTGGCGCTGACCGCCCGAGAGATTAGTTCCGCCCGCGGATACACTATGCTCGTATCCTTCGGGGAAAGAGGTAATAAAATCATGCGCCTGAGCTATCTTTGCCGCCTTTTCTATATCCTCTCTTGAAATATCTCTGCCGAAGCGGATGTTCTCCTCTATAGAGTCAGCATAAAGGAAATCGTTCTGGAACACTACGCCGAACATCGCCGTCAGCTCGTCCTGAGTATATGAGCGTACGTCCTTGCCGTTGATGCGGATAACACCGCTGTCAACGTCATAAAAGCGCATAAGAAGCGCAAGCAGCGTGGATTTTCCGCTTCCTGTAGCTCCAATTATACCAAGCGTTTCTCCCTTTTTGAGTGAAAAGGAGACGTCGCTTATATTATTCTTTTTACCGAGATACGAGAAGCTCACGTTTTCAAACGAGATGTGAAGCGACTCGTCTCCCTTGCCGTCATCCTCACACTGCTTAAGCTCGCTTACGCACTCCATTACCGACGAGATACGCTTGGCAGAAGCCGCGCATTTGGTGTACATAACGAACATTCTTGAGAGCGACATCA
>CALCTA010000152.1 GCA_937893945.1 uncultured Clostridia bacterium
GTCAGCCAGCTCCGCTTCGCTCCGTGTCTGCCACCTTCCCCGCTGGGGAAGGCTTATTTATGGTTCCCGCCTCGTAATTTGTTGTTATCTTTCTTGATTGTAGGGACCGGCGTCCCCGACGGTCCATTTTAAACATTAACATTATAAACGGGTTGTCGTGGGCGCCAACCCCTACCGGTTTGCACGGTGTTTGATGTCTTGTTTGTAGGGGCGACCATCGGTCGTCCGTTTTTAGGAGCGCCGAGGACGTCGTCCCTACAAGGTTTGGCGGTTTTCCTAAATTCATTCCGGCAGGTGAGAGGCTTGCTTCTCTCACCAAAAGAATAAAAGAACCGCCCACTCGCGTTTTGCGAGTGGGCGGTTCTGATCATTAGGATCCAATTACTTTTGCTGATATATCTCCATTACCTCGTCTTTTGTGAGGTCGTAGGAATACAGTCTAAAGGTTGCGATGCTACATTCCGAAAGAATGGTGCATCCGCCCGATCCGTCTGGGTCTCCGCCAAGGTAAACGTACCACGCGCGAGTGTTATCGCTGAGCTTGAAGCCCGACATATCTACAGATGCCGCTTCCTTTCCGTCGAGATAGACGATACATTTGCTTCCGTCAAAGGTGGCTATCAGATGATGATATACGCCTACCTCTATATTTACTTTAGGTACCTTGTATCCGCCTACCGTGTCGTGTATCCAGAAGCCTGCGGTGGAGTCAGGATCGACCTGAAGTCCGAATCCGCCTACCTGCTGAGACGAGGCAATTCCAAAGGTTCTCTCGGCTGTGGTGGGAAGTCGGCCGACCTTGAAGCAGATCTCAAAGGTCATCGAATCGCGAATGTTGGTGGCAAACGAAGAATAGCTTCCGAATATCACCATATCGTTGTTAAATCCGTTGACCTTGAGGACTTTCTTGCCGAGCTGAGCGTCCTCTACTATCTGCGGCGCGCCAACGATAGAGGTCGCAAGTCCGCCCTCAGCCGCGTTCTTAGGCGTGTTGCCGGAGAGATCGAGATCAACTAAGTTCGCACCGTTTCTTGCTTCCTCGCCCTTGGCAAAGGTCTTTATCTCTACCGTGAGAGGCGCTGTCAGGAGCGCGTCGGGATTATCCCTGCTCGTACAGAATTCCGCGTTGACTCCGTACACCTCTATAGTGTAGGTGCTGTCCTCTTTAAGAGAGGATATCTCTATCGGAATGAGGGTCTCCCTGTCATCAAGATAATAGTCGGTGTCATAATAGAAGCTGTTTACCACAGCCCCCGTGCTATCCTTGACCACGATCTTATAGCTTCTCGCAGGGAGAGATTCCGCAGGTGTGGGGGGAACCGAAATGGCAGCGGAGCTTGTCGATACCGTGTTTACTACGATCTTTGCGTCATCCGCGAAGAAAAGATCTTCCGCGGAGTTGTGGTGAGCGGTGTAAACAAACTCCTCAGGCTTGTAGCTCTCAACGTACCACGTGTCTCCGACAAAGCCGTTCTTATAACCGTCCCAATGACGTATTCTGAGCTTGCCCTCGGCATCTATCTCAACAACGTGGCACTGTATCTGACGGGATCTGTCCTGAAGCTTCATAATGCTGATAACAGACTTCAGACTGCCCGTGTTTATGGATGTGAAATGCTCCTGATGTATAGAATAGTGATCGTTAGCAGGGAAGTGAGAATGCCCCGAGAATACCACGAGGTTTGGGTACTTCTCGTGCATCGCGTTCATGGTGTCAACAGCGTTGCTGCCCGCTTGAACGGCGTGAATGCAGGTGCCTGCGGCTGTACCCGTGTTGCCGATGTGCTCAATAACGAATACAGGCTTATCGGGACCGGTGTCGGCTATCGCTGCCTGTATAAGCGCCTCTGCCTCGTTGACTACCGTCTGGCTGTAGTTCCAGCCTTTATCGTCAACTACGGTTATAAAATGATATCCGCCTATCTTTACGTCCTGCATAGAAGGACCGAAAAAGCTCTCAAACGACGCGCGGCTGTTGCTACCCTGGGAGTTCCAGTCGTGGTTACCCATGGTAATGACGAGCTGGGTATCCTTAGGAACAGCGGCATCAAGCACAGCCTTTGCCGCTTCAAACTCGGATTGCTTACCGTTCTCGGTGATGTCGCCCGCAATGGTTATAGCGTCAAGTCCCGCATAGCCGCTGTTAAGCTTGGGGTCAGCAAAATACGCGGCGATGCCCTGAAATACTGCCTTAGTGCGCTGAGCGTGAGTGCCGTCAACGGTGGTTATGTGAATGTCGCTCGATGCTATAAATCTTACTACGGGAACAAAGCCGTCGCCCTCATCTACGGGATCGTCGGTAGGATCATCGGTGGGATCGTCAGTCGGATCGTCAGTAGGATCGTCAGTGGGATCATCGGTTGGATCATCAGTCGGATCATCAGTCGGATCATCGGTCGGATCATCAGTTGGATCATCGGTGGGATCGTGAGTAGGATCATCCGTAGGCTTTTCTGTAGGTTTTTCTGTAGGCTTTTCTGTGGGAGCCTCAGTAGGATCTTCCTCAAGAGTCGTTGTGGGCTTAGAGTCGGTGGCTTTCAAGGTGTCGTCCGTGGTAGTTTCCTTTTCGCCACCCGACGTGCAGGCGCAGAGCGTGAGCGAAAAGATGCAAAGTATTAAAAGCAGAGAAACTATCTTTTTCATTTTTTGCCTCCTTTGAAGAATCGTTCCTAAAATAATTATACGGTATTTTCACACTGTTGTCAATAGGGAAAATTTTTACCTTTTTGGAGCCTTCTCGGTTCATACTTCGCGTTTTGGCGATCTCCGCGGACGCCGACCCCTACCGATTTGTGCGGTGGTTTTGATTTATCCCCTTAAACAAACAAGGGCATACCACAAACGTGATATACCCTTGTTTTATTTTCTTTTAGTTGCTTTTCTTTTTTTACGATAAGCAAAAGGGTATGCCGTAAAGCCACGACATACCCATGTTTATTTTCTTTTGGTTACTTTTCTTTTTTAAAAGAAAAGTAACATACTCGCGTCTTACTTGCTTGCCTCTTCGATAGCAACTGCAACTGCAACAGTCATACCAACCATGGGGTTGTTACCTGCGCCGATGA
>CALCTA010000153.1 GCA_937893945.1 uncultured Clostridia bacterium
GCCGATCACACAGCTAAATATGATCCCCTCGCACCTGCAATACAGGCGCGAGGGGCGTTTGTTTTAGATTTATTCGGGAAGCTGACCGGGCACGAGCTTGTAGGGTTCGAGGTCTACAATTTCTCTCAAGCGAGATTCACCCTCATAACTATTCCAATTCAAAAATTCTTCTTCATCAGTAAAAGCTTTCATGTACGTCCACGCATCCTTCAGTATCTCGGGGCGGAAAAGATATACCGTATCCGAATAGCCTATCTTTTTATAATTAGAATAACTATTGTTTATAAGCTCATACTCGTAAGGGCGATAAAGTATGAAATCTCCTTTATCAGTTTCGTAATATATAATTATATCAAGTTTGAGTAAAGCGGCTGTATATCTTTCTCCTGCATCTAAACAATAAACATTTTTAATCTCAACGTCTTCACCGAAAACTATGCTTGGATTTAAAACATATTCATACGCAAGGCTCCATTGTGGATAGATTTTATTCCTATCTACAATAGTAATTCTGTCTTCAAGAGAAAGATTATTAGCATCACACATAGGATCTACCGTCAAGCAAAACAATTTATCTTTCTGATTTTCGGATTTATTTTCTACGTAATAATATCTATGTAAAACCTCACCCTCGCTTTCAAAAAATTCATGAATATTCTTTTTGGAAAGTTCACGATAAAAACCCAGCAAACCGATTCGATACACTTTCAGCATACGCTCTGCGTACAGATTCGACTCCTGCCCTAAATTTTCCTCTACTAATGCAGATATTTCTGGTTCGACAAATAAGCAGTCGTATTCTTCTATAGGAACAGATGGCACTGAATTATCGGTCTCAGAACCGTCTGTAGCTTGTGTTGATTTGTCTGTTTGATCTTTATCATCATTGACAGCATTACAAGAGCATAAAAGCAAGCATACGCAGATCAACAGTATAACAAATTTTTTCACTTCACTTTCCTCCTTTACATACTACGATTTTCAGGCAAAAAGCCGCTATCAAGGTAAAAGACCGAGATAGCGGCGATTGTTTTGACTTTTTTGCGGTACTTCTACCCTGTGGTTTTATTGTACCATAATCTGTTTAAGATGTCAACCGTGTGGGAATTTTTTGGAAGTTTGCATAAAATCAAGCGCATGGTATTGTGCAAGTAGCACTTCTCTTATCCTTCGGACTCTATCTCGCATTTGAGCTTTGCGATTATCTTCTTTTCAAGCCTTGAAATGTAAGACTGCGAGATGCCGAGGCGGTCGGCTACCTCCTTTTGAGTAAGCTCTCGCCTGCCGTTCATTCCATAGCGCATCTCGATTATCTCCCTCTCGCGCGGTGATAGATCGGCAACCGCCCGTCTTATCCTTATCCTCTCCTCCATTACCTCTATCTCGTAGGATATTCTGTCGTCGTCGCTTCCGAGGATGTCCGAAAGTAGCAGCTCGTTGCCGTCCCAATCGGTGTTGAGCGGCTCGTCTATCGATATTTCGGTCCTCGTCTGCGAGTTCTTTCTTATGTACATCAGTATCTCGTTTTCAATGCATCTTGAGGCGTATGTCGCGAGCTTGATGTTCTTATCCGCCTTAAATGTATTTATCGCCTTTATCAGCCCTATCGTGCCGATCGACACAAGGTCCTCAAGCCCCGCACCCGTATTTTCAAAACGCTTGGCGATATATACCACGAGCCGCAGATTATGCTCTATAAGCACCTGCCGCGCATCCTCATCCTCAGCTATTCTGCTTATCATCTCGCTTTCCTCTTCTTTACTGAGCGGCGGCGGAAGCACCTCCGCGCCGTTTACGTAATAAACGCCCGTCTCTGACTTCCTGAAGTTTTTCAATATCCATCGCGCTATCACGCAAAGAAAGTTTTCGCTCATCTGAAAATGCCTCCGTTTATATTTTAATAGTTATATTATCCCAATATCTGTCGGCACGATCGCCTGCACTCCCTCCTTCAGCTCCTCTGTGCAAAATGCGACGAAGGCGTCGGCATCGCGAAAGCCCTTGCCCATATCCACTCGCACCCTGTCCATTCTGAAGGCGTACATCATTCCACCACCCCCAACAGTCCGCACGGGTATCACGCGTAGGCGTCTCGCATTCTCGGGGAGAAGAAGCTCGCTTCTTCTTTGCTCTATCGCCGCGAGCATATCGCTTGGCAGAAATGACCTTGCCGCCCTCAGCTCAACTATAATGCAGTGCTTATTGCTTATCGGCTCACGGAGCAGATTACCGCTATCGCAGAGTGCCGAAAATCTGCCCACCCGACTGCCGTAGTGAAGCTCCAAGCGGCAATTCTTCCGCACGCTTTTTCTTTTTAGATGCTTTCCTCCAAAAGCCGCTCCAAGACCGCCAAGCACCGCTAAGACGAGAAACAACCACACCGTCAGTCCGTCCGCGTCCTCTTCACTGCCAAGCAGCCTGTCAATCCCAAGTCTGTTAAATATGCCGAACAGAACTGTCATAAAGCCGCCGAGCAAAATTGACACCGCCGTATATACGAGTGCATAAGCTGGCAGATGCTTCCACTCCTGCCTACCGAGAAAAGCCACCGCGCTTATCAGCGCGCACGCCGCCACGTCAAGCACCACCGAGGAGAGCGCGCCAAGCGGCATAAAAAGAGCCACGCAAGCGTAAGCGCCGCCGAGTGCTGAGGCTAAGATGCATCTCAGGACAGATATGCGAAGCGACATAAGTCTGCCCGTAAGAAAAAAGCACAAGAAATCCATACCGAAATTTATCATAAAGTAAAGGTCAATATAAACTGTCTGCTCCATCGCTTCACCCCCGTCAAAACAATTATACCGCACCGCCGCCGTATAATTTGTCATCTCTTGCGAAAAAAGAAAAAATACCCTTGGCGGTTATCCGCCAAGGGTGTTTGGTAAATCTTTTATGTAGCTTTATGTATTCCGTTGAAATCCGAAACAAGAATACATCCTACAGGGCAATTCTTTGCGCACTCGCCGCAGCGTGTGCAGAGACTGTAATCAATTGTCGCAAGATTGTTTACGACCTTGATAGCGCCGCTCTGGCAAGTCTTTTCACACTTCTTACAGCCTATGCAGGCATTCGTGCATTTCTGTCTTGCCGCCGCGCCCTTTTCCTTATTGCTGCAGGTAACGAGCACGCTCTCTACGTCTGCCATAAGGTCTATCAGCTTCTGCGGGCAGGTACGAACGCAAATTCCACAGCCTATGCACTTACGGGTGTCGATATGCGCTATGCCGTTCTTGAGGCATATAGCATCCTGAGGACAGACCTTTACACAGTCGCCAAGACCTATACATCCAAAGGTACATTTACCGTCTCCGCCGTACATCGTCTTTGCCGCTTCACAGCTCTGAATACCGACGTAATCCATCTTGTTAGATGTATGATTGCAGTCGCCGTAGCAATGCACCACCGCAACCTGCTCGATAACGTCCTCAAACTCTACTCCGAGTATCTCGGAGATAGCCTGTGCGGTGGCGTCTGCTCCGGGGATACAAAGGTTTGCCTTTACAGTATTCTTGCCCTTATCCTCGGCAAGAGCCTTTGCGTATCCGTCGCATCCCGCATATCCGCATGCTCCGCAGTTAGCGCCCGGAAGACATTCGCGGATACTCTTTTCAGTTTCATCCTCAGAAACCGCAAAGAACTTTGCCGCAAGCACGAGCATTACAGCGCAGAAAAGTCCGACTGCCGCAACTATTAACGTAGCGATCAAAATATCCATACTCTTCCCTCCTTACGCGCCGAACAGTCCCGTAACGAGCCCGTTAAAGCCCATAAACGAGAGAGCGACTATAGACGCTGAGACCAGCGTGATGGGAAGTCCCTTGAAGGACTCGGGCGGATTTGCCTCCTCAAGTCTCGAGCGGACACCCGCAAAGAGAACCATCGCAAGCAAGAATCCAAGTCCGCAACCAAGAGAGCTCGTCATAGATTCGATAAAGTTATAACCGTCGTTGACGTTGTTGATAGTAACACCAAGCACGGCGCAGTTGGTGGTTATAAGCGGCAGATATATTCCGAGCGACGCGTGAAGCGCGGGGATATACTTTTTGAGTATTATCTCAACGAGCTGCACGAGTGCCGCTATAACAAGGATAAATACGATCGTGCGCATATATCCAAGACCGTTCGGCAAAAGCAAGAAATTATATATCGGGTAGGTAGCCGCCGTTGACATAAGCATTACGAAAGTAACCGCAACGCCCATACCGACCGCCTGATTTAGCTTTTTGGAAACTCCAAGGAAGGGGCATATGCCAAGAAATCTTACAAGAACGTAGTTGTTGACCAGCACTGCGGTCATCATTATAATTACAAGCTGCTTAAAATCCATTACTTGTCGTCTCCTTCCTTACCCTGCGCACAAGTATCGTTACGCTTGCCGCAAAGGTATGCTGAGGGACAGCTTTCACAGCTGAAATCCTTCTTGTTGTTTTTCTTCTTGGACAGCTTATTCACAAGCGCGATAAGGCATCCAAACACGAAAAATCCACCCGGAGCCATTCCAAAGATCAGAATGGGATTTTCAGAGAGCCACGGGATCGCAAGACCGCACCAAGATCCCGAACCAAGTATCTCGCGTATGCTCGCCATAATAAACAGCGCAAGCGTAAAGCCTATACCCATCCCTACGGCGTCAATAGCAGAGTCAAAAACGCTGTTCTTGCTTGCGTACATCTCGGCTCTGCCGAGAATGATGCAGTTAACTACTATGAGCGAGAGGAATACGCCGAGCGCCTCGTAAAGATCGGGCACGAATGCATGCATAAGCATCTCAATTATGGTAACGAAGCCTGCGATAAGAACTATGTAGCAAGGAATTCTGACCTTATCGGGAATTACCTTGCGGAGCGCGGATATCGCCATATTCGAGCAGATAAGCACGGCAGTTGCCGCGATACCCATTCCGAGCGCGTTTATTACCGAGGTACTTACCGCAAGCGTGGGACACGTGCCAAGCACGAGGACGAGAACAGGGTTTTCCTTTATGATACCCTTGAGCAGATTTTGCAATTTACTCATTTATCCACCTCCCCGTTTAAGTTGATAGTAGCAAGAACATCAAAAGCGTCCTCAACCGCGCCGAGAAACGCCGAAGAGGATATAGTAGCGCCGCTTATGGTGTCTATGCCGTCCATATCAGACTTTCCGTCAAAGGAAGAAAGGAATTTATCCCCCTTGACCTTAGTACCGATACCGCTCGTCTCTCCTGTGCAGGAGATAACGTAGCATTTTGTGATAGAGCCGTCATTATTAAATCCGACGGCTATGCTTATGGGGTTTGAGGAATCGTATCCTTTTGCCTTAAGTAGCATCGCTATTCCCTCTCCGTCGTTATCACGGTACACCGCAACAACACTTTCAGGAAGCTCAGGGATATCCTCAAGCTTTTCAAATCCCGCATTCTCGGGAAGCACAGTCTCAATTGCCTTGGCTTCCTTCTCCGCCTGTACTGCCGCTATCCTATCAGCAGTAAGCATATTGATGCCTGCCATAGCCGCGCCGATAACGATACAGATGGCTACAAGAACTATAATACTTTTCAGATAGTCATTCTTTTTCATTTCTTCTTGACACCTCCGAAGATCTTTCTTCTGGTGAGCCTGCTTATATAAGGTGTCAGGATATTCATAAGAAGTATCGCGAAGGAAACGCCCTCAGGATAACCGCCGAATACTCTGATAAGCACGGTTATGATGCCGCAACCGAGTCCGAATATCACCTTGCCCCACTTAGTCGAGGGGGTAGTGGAATAATCGGTAGCCATAAATATCGCTCCGAGAAGCAGACCGCCGCTGAGCACGTGCTCAAGCGGATTCTGCCCGAGACAGAGCGTAAAGAGCGCTACGGTACCCACAAAAACAACGGGAGTGTGCCAGGTGATAACGCGGCGAACAAGAAGATATACGAAGCCTATTATGAGCGCGAGAGCACAGGTCTCGCCAAGGCTTCCGCCGTGATTGCCAAGAAACAGATCAAGCAGTGAGGGCATCGCATCAGTACCTATCTGCGAAAGCGGTGTCGCACTGCTTGTGGTATCCGCTACAGTCGAGAAATTAGTCATCGTTCCCGCGAAGGAGATGAGCATAACTATTCTCGCGGTTATCGCGGGGTTTGCAAAGTTCTTTCCTATACCGCCAAAAAGCTGTTTTACCGCAACGATAGCGACAAGACAGCCGAACACAGCCTGCCATATCGGAATACTCACGGGAAGATTAAGAGCAAGAAGCATGCCCGTAACCACTGCAGAGAGGTCTCCTACCGTAACGTCGCGCTTGCAAAGCTTCTGAAAAAGGAATTCAAACAGAACGCAGGATGCAACGCATACCGCAACGATAAGCAGAGCTCTCCAACCGAATATTATCGTTGATGCGATAAGTGCGGGGGTCATCGCGATGATAACGTCGAGCATTATCTTTTGCGTGTTTGTTTTTGATCTTACGTGAGGTGCGGGAGATACGAGCAACATTCCGTTATCCATTCTTTTGCGCCTCCTCACGTTTTTTCTTTTCTATCTGATAATTGCGAAGCATGGTCTTTGCCATCTTGTTTCGCTGAACTATATTTCTCTTTGCGGGGCAAACGTAGCTGCAGCAGCCACATTCCATACATAGATTTACCTTAAGCTTTTCAAGCGTTTCGGCATCGTTCTCCTTGTATGCCTTTGATATCGCTGTAGGATCAAGTCCAAAGGGACAATGATCTACACATCTGCCGCACTTGATGCAAGGCGTTACCTTCGGGGGTGTCGCTTCCTTCGCTCCAAAAGCAAGCACAGCGTTTGTCTGCTTCAGCACGGGAGAGGACATATCGGGAAGCGCAATTCCCATCATAGGACCGCCGTAGAGCAGCTTTCTCGGCTCCTCGGAAAATCCGCCGCAGAACTCAATAAGATCCATAACTGGAGTACCGATAGGCGCGATCACGTTCTTGGGAGACGCCACCGCAGAGCCGTCGACTGTTATACACTTTTCAACGAGCGGCATACCCGTGCGGATAAATCTTGAGATCGCCGCTATAGTCGTGCAGTTCATAACGACAACTCCGCAATCAAGCGGCAGACCACCCTCCTTGATCACACGTCCGAGCGTGTGATATACCAGAACCTTCTCTCCGCCCTGAGGGTACACCGATGGAAGCGGCTTTACTCTCGCTCCCTCTATGTCAGCTACAGCGCGTCTCATAGAGGAAATACATTCAGGCTTGTTCTTCTCAATGCCAATAACGATATTCTTTATTTCAAGGAATCCCGACACAAGTCTGATACCGTCCGCGACCGCATCAGCGTCGTCTATCATAGTTCTCGTGTCCGAGGTTATGTAAGGCTCACACTCCGCGCCATTGATAAGCAAAGTGTCTATTTTTGATATATCCGCCTTAAGCTTTACAAGTGTGGGGAAGCCCGCGCCTCCGAGTCCTACGATACCGCTCTTTCCGAGCGCTTCAAGGAATTCCTCGCGGGTATTTACTTCATAGGGTACTACGCTTTCAGAGACTGTCTGCTCTCCGTCGCTCTCAATGACTACTGTCGGTATCTGCGCGCCGGAAATATTGATGATTCCGTCTATTTTCTTTACGGTACCGGACACTCCGGAATAGACCGGTGAGGAAAGTCCCTGCCCCGCCTCGCCGATAAGCTGTCCTACCTTTACCGTATCCCCCACCTTGACCACAGGAACGGCGGGTGCGCCTATGTGCATAGACATAGGAACGGTTATGCTCTTTGGTGTCGGTATTCTCTCAGCCTTCAGCTTTGCGGTGTTTTTACAGTGCTTAACATGCACTCCGCTTAACTTAAAAATCGACACTTCAGTCCTCCTGATAAATTTAAATTGCGGCGTTTATCCTACCGCCTTTTAAAATTCCTACACAAGTTTATTATACACAAAAAGTTATGCGTTGTCAAGGATTTAGAGCGTTTTTAGATTGTCTTTATATTGACAAACTCCCCACCCGAGATCATCCAAAATATGCCTTCCAAATATCCAAAAAACAGTCTTGCTTTATTGAGGATTTTGTGTTATAATCTCTATTGAAAATGATTATGAAGGGAGCGCAGGAATGAAGACCTATACTTCTCTTAATTTTGAATTAAATTCTCGGTCTGTCGTTGCGCTCGGCTGCTTTGACGGGCTGCATATCGGTCATCGCGCTCTTATCAAGCAAGCGCGCCTTGCCGCCGACAAAGAGGGACTTCCTTTAGCTGTATTCAGCTTTTCGGCGCCTCCAAAAAGCTTCTTCGTTCCGGGCGGTATTCCGATACTCACCGACCGAAATGAAAAAAAACGCCTGATGGCGCTTCTCGGCGTAGATATATTGGTAAGCGTTGATTTCTCCGCGGAGATAGCCGCGCTCTCACCTGAGGACTTTTTTGAAAGAGTTATTAAGCAAAGACTTTGCGCGTCAGCCGTTTTCTGCGGCTTTAACTACCGTTTTGGCAAGGATGCTAAGGGTAACGCCGAGCTTCTTGAGGCTCTCTGCAAGAAAAATAACATCTCATTTTCCGCAATTCCGTCGGTCAGCGTCGATGGCGTAACCGTGTCATCCTCGGAAATACGCGCGCTTCTCGCTAAAGGAGAGGTTTCAGATGCAGCCAAGCTGCTCGGCAGGAATTATTCTATTCGCTCGTCGGTGGTAAGCGGACAGCATCTGGGCAGAGTGCTTGGATTTCCTACCGTCAATCAGCTTATTTCTCCCAAGTCAGCGCCGCTTCGCAACGGAGTTTATCTTACGCGCACTCGCGTAGGAAGAAGCGTGTGGCGCTCGATAACCAACGTAGGCGTAAGACCTACGGTAGATGGTAACACGCTTTGCGCAGAGACAAATCTTTTTGATTTTGACGGCGATCTCTACGGGCGCAATATCAGAGTTGAGTTTCTTGAATTTATTCGCCCCGAGCAAAAATTCCCCTCTGTAGAGGAGCTCACAGCTCAAGTTCTCAAGGATATAGAAAAAGCAAAAAATCTGTAAGCAAGACCGCCGAGGCTTCGGCGGTCTTTTTAGATAAGCAAAGCGCCCACCTTGAAAAAGGTGGGCGCTGTAGCTTTATATTTGTTTTTAGCGATCAGACCTAAATTAGTCTTCCTTCTTCTTGAGAGCAACTGCGCCAAGAACAACTGCTACTGCTACTGCAGAAACGCCGATGATACCGCTGCATCCGGATTCCTCAACGGGCTCGGTAGCGGTTGCCTGCTCGGTGGGCTTCTCAGTGGGCTTCTCAGTGGGCTTCTCGGTGGGCTTCTCAGTAGGCTCCTCGGTAGGCTCCTCAGTGGGCTCCTCTGCTTTGGGAGGCTCCGGAACGATACCGTTGTTGATAACCTTGATTGCCTTTTCAAGAGTAGAAACTGCACCGCTTATCTCACTCTGGAGAGCTGCAGACTCAAGAACAGCCTTTGCATCAGCGAGCTTCTCTGCGAACTTAGTCCAAGCCTCTGCCTCAAAGTCTGCTTCCTTGAGAACTTCTGCGCGAGCGATCATATCCTCGAGAGGTGCCTTGTCAAGCTCAACAGCTACAAGTGCGTTCTTTGCTGCGAGAAGTGCATCGTAAAGTCCCTTTACGGTAAATACGTCGGTTGCGTCACTGGATCTTGCTGCATCGAGAGCTTCGCCGAAGGGCTTGTAGCTCTCTGCTGTGTAGTCAGCCTTAACGAGCTTTCTCGACTCCTGAACGAGAGCGGTGAGAGGTGCTGTATCAGCCTTAAGGTTTGTAGCTGCGCCCATAAGAGCACTGAGTCTTATGTCAGCAACGTTCTGTGTAAGTGCCTCATCAGCCAATGCTTCCTTTGCAGCTGCAAGTGCTGTCTGGAGAACAGCGTAAGAAGCAGCCTCATAGAGCTCGGTATCAGTAAATGTACCCTCTACGTAAACAACATACTCGCTAAGAGCAGTCTTGTCAGCGGGCTTAGAAGCGTCGGGGGAAACAACGTTGCAATCGTAAAGAACAGGATCGGTGATAGTAATAGTTCTCTCTCCACCGGGAGCACCACCTCTGTTGTGTGCACCGAATGCTACGAAAGAGCCTTCGGGAAGAGTGAGAGTGCACTTAGCATCGTTTTGGGTAATGTATGTCCATTCGCCGTCCTTTGCGAGGTACTGTACGTGAATGTTGAGTCCGTCATAAACGATTCTCCAAGAGCCGTAGCCGTTAACGTCAACGAGCGCGGGGATCTTATAGTGGTCGCCAAATACATCGCCAAAGGTTGCATTGTTCCATGCGTTCTTGTAAAGAACGATGTGGGATGCCTGGTTGCCGTCTGCGTCCTTGTGGTCGCCGTCGTTAGCAAACGCGCCGCCTGCAAAGTAATGCTCTGTGCCGTTAATTGCGAATACAACGCCTGCGTAACCGGTGTCTCTGTTGAGCTTTGCCTTGAACTCATATACGTAGTAGGAGTCCGCGGTAATAGCATACTCGGTCTGTGCAGCGTATCCGAGGTTGTCAGACTTTTCAGTGCTGGTGGTGTCGTTTGCCTTTGCAGAGAAAGTTGTGCCTTCAATGGTAACGGTGTATTCCTCAGCAAAGTTCTTAGCGCTTTCCGCGCCGCCAAAGTAGGACTTGAAGGTAAGGCTTGACCAATCAATAGGAGTAGCCAAAGCTTCCTCGGGAGCATAAGCGGGTCTTGTAACAGTCTCGCTACCTGCACCGTCGCCTGCTGCTTCGCCTTCTGCTGCTACAGGAACAACTGCAAGCACGCTTGCAAGAAGCATTGCAAGAAGAACGAGAATAGAAATTGTCTTTTTCATAATTTCCTCCATAATTTTTTGTTTGTTTTTATGCATTTTCTATCA
The DNA here is from genome assembly GCA_937893945.1 of uncultured Clostridia bacterium. Lineage (GTDB taxonomy): Bacteria > Bacillota > Clostridia > Oscillospirales > CAG-272 > HGM12713. The sequence goes on from CALCTA010000153.1 coordinate 10,780, forward strand.
GATTATGCACTATACCGCATATATTTTACCACAAACAAGTACAAAAATCAATAGCTTTTTGAAAAATTGTTACAAAAACCCGCCCCGCCTGTTCAGGCGGGGCGATAGCTTTCGCTTGTTATTTAGTTAAAACCTTATCAGTCTTCCTTCTTCTTAAGAGCAACCATTCCGAGAAGAACGGCTACTATTACCGCGGATGTGCCGATGACACCGCCGCATCCCATATCTCTGAACATAGGATCTGCAAACGCGGGATCATCTGTAGGATTCTCGCCAAGATCTCCCGTAGGCTGCTCACCGGGATTAACAGTGGGAACGTCGGTGGGCTCATCGGTGGGCTTATCTATAGGATCATCCGTTCCGGGAAGACCGGGAAGAACACCGTTGTTGATAGCCTTGATAGCTTCTGTAAGCTGCTCGACAGCTGCCTCGATCTCGGGAGCTGTTACCTTCTCTGCATCAAATATTGCCTTTGCCGCAGCCACCTTAGCCGCAAACACAGACCAATCATCTGCCGAGAAGTCAGCCTCTGAAAACAGGCTTGCGAGAGTAAGAAGGTACTTAAGCTCGGTTTTGTCTGCCGAGAGAAGCACGAGAGCATCCTTCGCTTGTACGAGAGCATCGTAAATAGCCTTAACCTCCTCATAATTTACAGAGGTATTGGACTTTGCCGCTTCAAGAGCTGCCGCGAACATCATCCAGGTGGTTGTAGTGTAGTCGGTATTGGTAAGCTTTCCGCACTCCTCGATCAGATCGTCGAGAGCAGTCCTATCAGCCTCAAGTCCGGCAATCGCATCCATAAGAGCTTCTGTACATGCCACGATCTCTTCCTTGGTCTTATTGTTAGCCAAGTAGATCCCTCTTGCCTGAGCAATTGCAATTGTGAGCTTTCTCCAAGAAGATTCTGTATAATTTGTGCTCTCCAAAGATCTAGCCTTGTCTATATAGAACTTCAGCGCCTCAAGCTCTTTTGCGAAATCGTCTTCACCCGGAAGAACACCGTTGTTCATAGTCTTTATTACATTTTCAAGAGCGCTCGCCGCGGCGTTGATCTCGCTCTGAAGAGTTGCGGTCTCAAGTGCATTCTTCGCGTCATCCACAACTACCATGAACTTAGCCCATTTGTGTGCTTCAAAATCTTGCTCGGAGAGACGGTAAGCAATCACGAGCATCTCTTCGATAGGAGTTCTGTCAAGTTCAACCTTAACGAGCGCATTCTTTGCCGCAAGAAGTGATTCGTAAATTGACTGTACCGTATCTGCATCTGTTACGTTATTGTTTCTCGCACTATCAAGAGCAACGCTGAAATTTACCCAGCTATCTGCCGTATAGTCAACCTTAACGAGCTTTCTGCACTCGATAATAAGGGAGTTCAGCGCTGTCATATCTGCCTTGAGACTATTAATCGCATTAATAAGCGCCATGGTGCATGAAGTAACGTCAGCCTTCAGCTTAGTGTCGGAGTTGTAGATCTCCTTTGCTCGTTCAACAGCTTCTAAGAGCTTACTCCAAGAAGTTGCCGTATAGTTCGCTTCTGTAAGAGCTTCTGCCCGATCTATATAGAACTTAAGAATATCGAGATCTTCTTCGGTAGCCCGCTCTACTACGGGATAGTTGTGAAGAACGGCATCCTTGATATTGATGGTTCTCTGGGACGCGGGAGCACCGCCTCTGTTATGCGCGCCGAATGCTACGTAGAAGCCTTCGGGAAGAGTGATAGAGGCAATTTCGCCGGTCTTTTCGTCAGAAACGTATGTCCATTCGCCGTTCTTTGCGAGATACTGTACGTAAACGGTAAGTCCGTCGTAGATAACTCTCCAAGAGCCGTATCCGTCTTCAACGAGAGCGGGAACCTTCATATGATCACCGAAGCTATCTATAGGAGCATTCCACTCGTTCTTGTAGAGTCGGATGTGAGATGCTCTGTTGCCCTCTGCGTCGTCAAAGTCTCCATCGTTAGCGAAGGCGCCGCCTGCAAAGTAATGCTCTGTGCCGTTTACTGCGAATACAACACCTGCATAACCGCCCTCTCTATTTTGCTTTGCTTTAAACTCATATACATAGTAAGAGTTCGCTGTAATAGCGTACTCAGACTGCGCCACGTAGCCAAGGTCATCGTTCCTATTGCTGCTGGTCTTATCGTTAGCAACGGTGTTCATGGAGTTACCGTTAATAAT
>CALCTA010000154.1 GCA_937893945.1 uncultured Clostridia bacterium
GCTCAACTACGCCAAGATTAGAGGCAAGGTGTCCACCGTTATTCGAGACCACACGCACAAGCTCGGCGCGTATCTCCTGTGCAAGAGCGCCAAGCTCCTCGTGGGGTATTGCCTTAAGATCCTCGGGAGAGCAGATCTTAGACAGATATTCAATTTTTCTCGTGCCGTTATCCATCATTCTCTCCTTCCTATCTTTTTACAGCGACTAAGAGCCGAAGTTTTTGCCTCGGCTCTTATAAATATCGAAATTATACTCTTTCAAATGCCTTCTTTATCTCGGGAAGCTTTGCTTCTGCCTCGGCTCTGTCCTTGCCGCGTATTGAGAAATAGAATTTGCACTTAGGCTCTGTGCCGCTGGGACGTACCGCGATCCAGCTTCCATCCTCAAGGACAAATCTGAGAACGTTGGACTTGAGATATCCCTTGGCGGTCATAGCGTCAGACTCGTAGTCCTCCATCTCGCGCACAGCTATTCCTGCGGCACTCTTGGGGGGATCGTTACGGAGTCCGTTTACAAGCGCGGCTATTCTTTCGCCACCGTCTATTCCCTTGAATGCGAAATTGTCAAGCGCGTCAAGATAATATCCGTGCTTCGCGTATATCTCCTCAAGCACGTCGAGAAGCGTCTTGCCCTGCTCGTGATAGTAGGATGCAGATTCGCAAAGCATCAAGGATGCCTGAACAGCGTCCTTATCGCGCACGAAGGGAGCGATAAGACAGCCGTAGCTCTCTTCATAGCCAAATACGAACACCTTGTCGCCCGCAAGCTCGTGGCGATATACCTTATCGCCGATAAACTTAAATCCTGTAAGCGTCTTTTCGGTCTCTATACCGTATTCCTTACAGATGCAGTCGCCTATATCAGAGGTAACGATGGTGTTAAACATAACGCCGTTCTCAGGAAGCGTTCCTTCCTCTGCTCTTCTCTCAAGAATATAGTGAAGCAATACCGCAGCGGACTGATTTCCCGTCATTCTCTTATACTCGCCGTCCTGCTTTACCGCAACTCCAAGACGGTCGCAGTCGGGGTCGGTGGTTATGATGATATCCGCATCGGTCTTCTTTGCATACTCATACGAAAGCTCGTATGCGGCATCAGTCTCGGGATTAGGGTTCTTGGTGTTTTCAAACTCGGTGTTCGGATAGCACTGCTCCTCAACGGGAATTACGTTATATCCAAATCTTGCGAGCACCTCGCGCACGGGAACGTTGCCTGTTCCGTGCTGAGGGGAATATACTATCTTTATATTCTTCTTTACGTCGGGGGTTACAGAAATAGAAGCAACCTGCTTATAATACTTCTCGTCTATATCAGAGCCAAGGAGAGTGATAAGCTCGCCTGCTTCTTCTCTGCTGATCGCCTTTACGGAGAGCGGATCTTCGATCTTCGCTATCTCAGCAACTACCTGATCGTTAAGCTCGGGAACGAGCTGACATCCTCGCTCGTCGTAAAGCTTGTATCCGTTATATTCGGGGGGGTTGTGAGATGCTGTTATCATAACGCCGCCAAAAGCATGAAGCTCGCGTACAGCAAAGGAAAGCTCGGGAGTAGGACGAAGTGAATCGAAAATAAAGGACTTGATGCCGTTAGCCGCAAGCACGCCTGCGGTCTCAAGGCAGAATTCCACACTGTAGCGGCGGTTATCGTGCGCGATAACTACACCACGGCGGCAAGCTTCCTCGCCCGCCTTTTTTATATACTCAGCAAAGCCCTTGGTCGCCTTTCTAACGATATATCTGTTCATACGGTTAGTGCCGACTCCAAGAATACCGCGAAGTCCTGCCGTGCCGAATTCAAGCTCTGAAATAAATCTTTCCTTTATTTCATCGTCGTTGCCTTCAATAGAGACAAGCTCTGCTCTGTCAGCTTCATCAATGTCGGGGCTATTGCGCCAAGCGTTATATTTTTCAAGATAGCTCATTGGGTTTCTCCTCATAAAAAAACTACTCTAAATATTATATACCATTTTCTAAAATTTTTCAACAGTAAAATATAAAATATATCAATTTTTAGTGATTTTTTGTCCTCTGAGCCACTTAATTTTAACTTTAAAAGGAAAAAGACGCATCTGAGATCAACAGACGCGTCTTTTATAGAGATCAGCAGTTACATTTTCCACCGATATCGCCCTTGGGTGGGATATATTCAGGTGGGCAAAACTCTGCAGTGGGGAAAGCCATATTTCTGAAAAGCGCGCAGGGGTCGTCATTCTCGGGCGAGACACATTCCTTGTCGGGAACACAGTACTCAGTCGCGTGAATGAGATACTGCGCGGGTCTTACTATTCTTACTACCGAGAATATTCCCAAGGATACGGTGAGGTATCTTCCCTCTCCGTCCGCAAGCCTGCCGCCTACGCGCGCGGCTACCGCTTCGGGTATATCGTCGCAGCAGCAACAGCAACAGCAGCAGTTATCCTCATGCTCTCTTACCTTGGAGTTGAGAATGATAGGGTCAACGACCTCAACTATTGCGAGCGGCACGCTCTTTGCCGAGCAGCAGGGCTCAGGAATAGCGCAATAATCCGCGGCATCGGGATTGCTCTTGAATATGCTTACGTTGCTTTCTCCGCCGTAGAGAATCACCTTCTTCTCGAGTACCGCTATACCCTCAAACTCCTGACTTCTTCCGCCGCACAGGCAAGCCTCAAAGGTTATCCTGATGTAGAATTTGATAGTAACCGAATAGAAGCCGCGATTGAATTTGACGGGGTCTATACCGATATAGGTCCACGCGATACAAGCGCTTTTGGCACGGACGTTGGTGGTATGCTCGATGATATCGTTTCCGAAATCGGTCAGCAAGACCTTAACGTCCTCAAAGCAGTCTCTGTCGCGACAGGAATCGAGAATACGGTTTGCCTCTACGCATACTGTCTCGTTTTTCGAGATGCTTTTATCTGAAATGCCGCAAGGAAATCTGTTATCTTGCATAGATAAATCCTCCTAAAACAATTGTGAGCAAGGCTCTTCCTTAACATAATATGCAACACGTTGCGCTTTGACAATCCTTTTCATCCAAATATAATCATAGCTCAGACAAAAAAACTAACAATATTTTTCAAAAAAGGCTTGACTTTTTAGAGCTCATATAGTATAATATTGACGTTGCGAAAGCGACAAGCAATAAATCAATATGCGAGAGTGGCGGAACGAGACGTAGTTGCAGACTGCGCACGTTTGAGGGGCTGCTTGAGCATACCCTCTGAAAACAATTTAATATGCGAGAGTGGCGGAACGAGACGTAGTAGCAGACTGCGCACGTTTGAGGGG
>CALCTA010000155.1 GCA_937893945.1 uncultured Clostridia bacterium
AACGCTCGTTGAAGTCCGCAATAGCAGAATTGAGGATCTCCTGAAGAGTAGCACCCATCGTATGATAGAAGGTGATAGTAACGGGGGGCCATCATAGTTTAAATCGCCGGATCCATTGGGCTCGGCGCAACCGCACACCATACACACACCGTTATTATAGGTGTGGTCTGCGAGGTCTCCTTCCGTAACGCCACAACGCTTACATTTCTTTACAGAAAGGCAAGTTGCCCTTTCCCATGCATGTCCGCCGGCAATACTTTCGGTTTCCTCTTTGTCGCACGTTGTACATTTTCTTGTCTTTATACCATTTTCAGTACAAGTAGCTTCCTTGATAGTAACCCACTCACCAAATTTATGCCCAGCATCCGTAGGCGCATCGGTTGTTATATCACTCATATCGTTTTGATTTAACAGTTCGTTGAATGTATCACACCCTGCAAACATCAGCACGCATGTGAGCAAAACAAATCCAACAAGCAGAGCAGCTCTAATTGTCTTTTTCATTTTCTTTTCTCCTAAAAGCAAATTATTTATCGGTAAAATTTACCTAACAATAATATTCTAACATATTTTCCCGTTTTTGTAAACTATTTTTTAAAATACTTTCTCAATCCTTCCTCACCAATTGACAAACTCTACCTTTAGCGGTATAATTATAGGTGAAAATTCTCACTTTGGAGGAAATATGGCAGAATACAAAAAAGAGACCTCGATAGTCTTTACGGGAGACATCGGGTTTGACAGATATATGGACAAAAAGTGGCTTGACGACGAGCTGCTCTCAGACGGAATACTTGACTTTTTCAAGAGTGCCGAGCACGTTGCCGCAAACGTTGAGGGCACGCTTATTGATGCCGAGGACGACGGCTCGCGAGGAGTTTTCTTTCACAGCATGTCGCCCGATGCCGTCGCGATACTTAGAAAGATCCGTGCTGACATCTGGTGCATCGGCAACAATCACACTATGGATGCGGGTGCGGCAGGAATTGTAAGCACGAAAAAAATAGCCGCCGCCGAGGATGCGCGTACTATGGGCGCGGGACTTAATATTGACGAGGCTTCTGCCCCCATTTTCATCGACGAGGCGGGCGGCATCGGTATGTTCGTGGTCGCATATCAAGCCGAATGTATTCCTGCGACAGAGACCTCTGCAGGCATATTCCGTTGGGATGACACAGAGCGCATCGCGCGTCTTATATCCGAGATAAAATCCAAGTGCCGTTGGTGCGTGGTAGTATCCCACGGTGGCGAGGAGTTCGCTCCCCTGCCCAACCCCTACACTCGCGACAGATATCTCAAATTCCTTGAGCTTGGCGCTGATGCGGTCGTGGCGCACCACACTCACGTTCCCGAGAACTACGAGCTGTTTGACGACGGCAAGATGATATTCTACTCGCTTGGAAACTTCATTTTTGACACCGATTATCAGCGCGCTCACCGCTATACCGACACGGGCGTGCTGCTCAAGCTCAAATTCACCGAGGAGAAAATAGATTTCGAGGCTATCGGAATGAAGCTTGACCGCAAAGTCGAGCGCCTATCTGATGCTCCGCTTCCCGTTGTCTTTACGAATATTCAGGAGAAGGATTACCTCGCGCTCGCGCCCCTCTCGGCAAGAGGATTTATCGCTGAGGAGATGCGAAAGATGATATTCCTTGAGCCCGAGCGCTTCAGCAACGCTACAGAGCAAGAGTGGAACGACTATTTCTTCAGCACCGAGCCCGACGGCTACTTTGAGGGCGCGCACATGGATCTCTCGGTAATTATCCCCTTCACCAAAACGCTTGACCAAGAGGCTGTCGACGCTTGTACGCTTGAAGCCGTAAAGGACTATATCAAGGCGATATTCTGAGCCGAATAAACAGCTTGCGCTCAAAGCTTCAATAACAAAAGGATAGAGGATTTTCAAATTCTCTATCCTTTTTTATTGTTGATATAGAAGCGCAAAAAAGCACGCGCCTCATTCCTTCCTCGCCTTTTTGGAGCGAAGGAAATTCATCAGAACGTAGATGCCGACAAGCAAAAGGATCGTGCCGAACACCACGATATACATCACGGGCAGGCTGACCTTATTATCAAAGAAATAAAGGTTGCAGTCAAATCCGTCGCGCACTCCGTCTATAAATTCCTTAGGCAGTCCATCGCTCTCCATGGCAGAGAAAACTCCGCGAAGCGCGTGGTTGCGCACCATCCCCGTTCCGTAAGTGCCGGGCAGGAGAGAAACTATTCTCTGCATAAATTCGGGAAACTGCGCGGTAGGCATATACGCGCCGCTGACATATCCGTAGCCCGTGCTGACGATAGTACTCACAGCCGACATCTGCCCCTGACTTGAGAGGAAGAAATTGACCACGCTTGAAAGCGCAACGCCAAAGAGGCAAAGCAGGACTACGTCCGATACAATAAGCAGAACGTCAAGCGGCGAGAAGAACCAGCCGCGTATAGCCACGTAGCCAAAGCAGATAAGCGTTGCAACGAGGCAGACGATAAGAGTCGAGATAAAGGTCGCGATATAGTATCCGAGCGACATCGTGTAAGAGCGCACGGGAGATACCGTGAGATCCTTGACGGTGCCGTTTGCCTTGTCCTGAACCATAAGCAGATTCGAGCTGAACGCCACCGTAATGCAGGATACCGAAAGCACCGACGAGAGAAGCTGTGCGCCCGCAAAGCCGTTGATTATTTTTTTGTCAAGCTCATATCCCTCGGGAAGCAGGCTCTGCAGAGTATCTGTAAATATACCGCCAAGGAAGACCGCGTAGAGAATCAGCAGTATCACGGGCGTGATAAGCGAGGTGAGAAAGAGCACTTTATCCTTGAAAAAAAGCTTGATATTTCGTTTGATAAGAGCCTTCAGGATCTTCATTTGTCCTCACCTCCCGTCAGTCTTTTACCCGTGACCGAAAGGAAAACGTCGTCCATCTTGCCCTTGGTTATCTCGTAATCCGAGAAAAGCTCGGGGTGGGCGATTATCAGCCTTGTCGCCGCCTCTCTGTTCGGCACGGATACGCGACAAGCGTCGCGGATCATTTCGTATTCAACTCCAAGCTCGCGTGCCTGCTCCTCAGATATACCGTAAAGCGTAATAAAGTCGCCCGCGTACTTGTTCTTAAGCTCAAGCGGAGTTCCCTCTGCCGATACCGAACCTGCGTCTATAATAACGACGTAGTCTGCCTCTGCCGCCTCCTCCATATAATGCGTGGTGAGGAACACCGTCATATTCTCTTTTCTGCGAAGATCGCTGATGACCTGCCAGAGCAGCTTTCTCGTCTGCGGATCAAGTCCTGTGGTCGGCTCGTCGAGAATGAGTATCTTCGGCTGATGTATCAGGGCGCGCGCTATATCGATGCGCCTTCTCTGACCGCCCGAAAGCTTGCCGACGGGGCGGCGAAGCAGCTCAGCAAGATCGAGCATTTCGGATACCTTCTCAAGCCGTGCGGCAAACTCTTCGCCGTGTATTCCGTAAAGAGCCGCGCGGCTCTCAAGATTATCTCTGACGCTGAGCGACTTGTCAAGCACAGATCCCTGAAACACAACGCCCAGCTTTCCCTTGACAGAGTCGATACTATTGTCAATATCATTTCCGTCTATTATTACACTGCCGCCATCCTTTGCGAGCTGACCGCAGATTATATTTATGGTGGTGGATTTTCCCGCTCCGTTAACGCCGAGGAATGCAAAAAGCTCACCTTCCTTAACGTTCAGCGAGAGATCTCGAACCGCCTTTACATCTTTAAATGACTTGTTAAGTCCTTTTATTTCAATAATATTACTCATTTTGTGTCTCCTTTCAACGCGTAAAATACCTCGCTGAGCATTCTGCCTATGTCCTCGTCCGAGAAGCTTGCGCTCTGCTGTACGATAAAGACGGCTATTCCGTGGCAATAGATGGTCAGGTGGTTATAAATTCTCTTCGCTCTCTCTTTATCTATCCCCCAGCTTTTCTCAAGTGCCGACTGCACGAGAGAGGAATTACCGTCGCTCGCAGGAACGAAATCGCCATTCGGGAGCTTTTCGGGCGAGCCCATAAACAGAAGCCTGAAAAGCTCGGGCTCGTCCTTGGCAAACTGAATGTACTTAAGTCCTGATGCCTTGAAGGGTATCTCCTCGAGAAGTCCTTCCGCGATATACTCGCTATATAGCGCATATGCCCTCTCCTTGACGCTTTCCATCACCTCATCTATGCTTGAAAAGGCGGTGAATATAGGCGCGGTCGAGGTCTCGAGCGCTGTCGCAAGGCTGCGCGCGGTTAGAAAGTCCTTGCCGTATTTTCTGACGAGCTCGTAAGCCGCTTCGCTTATCTCTTCTCTAGTGTATCTTGCTTTTGGTGGCATCCCTTTCTCCTTTTGATAAATAACGCTTGTTTTATAACTGATGTTATTATAACATACCGATTATCTTCTGTCAATAGGAAATTTTGAAAATTTTTTTGATTTTTTTCAAGCTTATACTCATAAACGCTTGACTTTTAAAAAATATGGTGCTATAATTTACATATAAATAATATTTTATAAGGAGATTATTATGGACCAGCTTGAGAATATCTTTAAACTTATTCAGACTCCTCTGAGCGAAGAGTACATATCCTCTTCTCTCACCTCCGCGATCGTCGTTGGACTTATCGCATGCGCGCTCATTATTTTTACAGCTATCGCTTCCAAGAAGGCTCTCGGCCTTGGCATCACCGCCGGCATATTTGCTATTATCGGTAGCGTAGCAAACCACTTCTCCGTAGTTTACTTCCACTCCACCGTTTTCGTTAAGACTATCTACGCTGAGGGTCCTGCAGGCTCGGATCTTCAGGGACAGCTTGATTCTGCTCTTACAGACTACTATGCTGAAAATCTCCCCAAGATGCTTATCTACATGGTTGCAAGCGCTCTCGTGTTCGCCGCTTGGGTAGTAACGCTCGTATTCCTTTTCAAAGTGCTGAAGATAAAGCCCAAGGCTGCAGGCATTACCTGTGGCATCATCGCTCTTCTTCTCCACGTTGGCAAGCTCCTTTTCGCAGGATCTGTAAACACTATCACTCCCATTCTCACCGATACACCCGTAACCGAGGCTATTCAGAAGAGCCAGGACGGTCTTGTTTACACGATGACTCTCCTTCCCCTCGTTCTCGCGGCTATCGCGGGACTTGTATCTCTCATCGTAAGATGTGTTAAGGGAAAGTCCGCAGTAGCGACCTCTGTTGCTACCGTAGGAGAGGCAGAGGCTCCCGCGGTTGAAGAGGCTCCCGTTGCAGAGGCTGAGGCAGAGGCTCCCGTTGCCGAGGAAGCTCCCGTTGCAGCAGACGAGGAAAACAAAGACTAATACCTCTTAAAAGTCAAATATCCACCCGTAAATTACGGGTGGATATTTTTGTTTTGGGGAGATCGAATGATCAGTCTTGTCCGTAGGATAACATTTCGCCAAGGCGGGAGGGGAGACCCCTCCCCTACAGACGAATATTAAGGTAACAATT
>CALCTA010000156.1 GCA_937893945.1 uncultured Clostridia bacterium
CGCGCTTTCGGATATAAGAGCGATAGAGACAGAGATAGCCGACGCTAAGGCAAGGATATCCTTTATCGACAGCTCCAGAGACACCGAGAACGATAAGAATACGGCTATGCTCGACGAGATAGCTGAGTACGAGCAGATATCGGTGGGACTTCGCACTCAGAGTGAGCGTATAAGAAAGACGGTCGAGGAATACGACGGCGTTACCGCCGAGGCGACCGCCGCTCTTACCAAAGCCCTTGAGGAGCTTGGTGGACTTTATGCCGAGAGAACCGAAAACTCTGACGAGAGAGCAACTCTTTCCTTGAGGAGAGACTCTGTAAAGCAGAGGATAGATACGTTTCGCGCTATGGAGGAGCAGCTTGAGGGCTACTCGGGTAGCGTAAGATTTGTAATGAAAAAGTACGCCGAGGGAGGAATTACCGACAAATACGGCAACAAGGCGGGTAAGATCTACGGACCTCTTTCAAAGCTTATAAGCGTTGAGGAAAAATACATAACCGCAATAGAGACAGCCCTCGGACCTAATCTTCAGCACATCGTAGTTGAGGACGAAAGAGTAGCAAAGGCGGCAATGTTCGCCCTCAAGAGAGCCGAGGCAGGCAGAACCACATTCTTCCCGCTTTCCTCTATGAAGGGACAGACCGTAACCGCGGAGATGCGTGAGGCTACGGGTTATGCGGGCTATATAGCTATAGCCGACGAGCTTGTGGAGAGCGACGCCAAATTCTCCACCGTACTGTCGGGACTTCTCGGCAGAACGCTGATATTTGACAACATTGATAACGCCACCGCTATGGCAAAGGCGCTCGGCTTTAAGGTCAAGGCGGTAACGCTTGACGGTCAGCAGATAAACGTGGGCGGCTCGTTCACGGGCGGATCTGTTCGAACAGCGGCAAATATACTTGGCAGAGCGGGCGAGATAAAGCGCCTTAGCGCTGAGGCAGACGAGCTTGACGGAAGTATCGCCAAGCTTGACGAGAAGCTTTCCGCTCTTGAGGAGCGCATCGTAACTTTTGAGGAGGACAAGGATTCCTGCGAGCAGAAGATAAGTCTCGTTAAGGTAATGCGCGATTCCGAGAACACGAGACTTGAGCAGCTTGAGGCGAGACTTGAGGCTAACGAGACACTTACCGAGAAGCTTCGCGAGGACTATGCCGCAATGCTCCGCGCAAGAGAGCAGTTTGACGAGGACAAGCGTGCGCTTGAGATAAGACTTTCCGAGCTTGAACACGCGGCGAGCGAGATAAGTGCCGCAAGAAGCAATATGGACGTTAAGAGAAACGGACTTCTCGAGGCAAGAGAGGACGCCGAGGCGCGCATCACCTCTAACATAATCCTTTCAAACGAGATGAGAAAGGATATTGAGACAGAGGAGAGAATGACCGAGGAGAGCGAGGCGAGGATCGCAAGCTTTGCCGAGGCAGAGAGACTTCAGATGGCTCGAATAGACGATCTCAACTCGCGTATCAAAGAATACAGAGACGCTCAGAAGAAGAACCGCGAGGCTTACGAGGCAGGAAGCAAAGCTCTCTCCGAGCTCAACGAAAAGAGAGCAAAGGTAGAAGAGGGAAGCAGCGAGTTTGAGCGCAAGCTCAACGAGGTCAACGCGAAGATGCGTGAGAAACTTCAGCACAAGGAGAATATCTTCAAGGAATACACGAGATTTGAAAATCGCCTTGCAAACCTTCGCGCAGAGCAGGATAAGCTCGCTTCAAAGCTTTGGGACGAGCATGAGCTGACACGCTCCGAGGCGATGACTCTCGGATATCCCACGCTCACTCCCGAAACAAGAGCAGAGGCTGCCGCAAAGCAGATAGAGTGCAGAAATAAGCTCAGAGTTCTCGGAAACGTGGACCTTGACGCTGTCAACAAATACACCGAGATCAAGAAGAGATACGACGAGATGGCATTGCAGATAAACGACCTGAACGCCGCAAAGGAAGAGCTTCTTGACGTCATCGGTAAGCTTGAGGGAGAGATGAAGACTGCCTTCGTTGACTCCTTCCACCAGATAAACGAAAACTTCAACAGAGTGTTCTCCGAGCTCTTCGGAGGCGGCTCTGCGGAGCTTTCACTCACAGACCCCGAAAACGTGCTTGAAAGCGGAATCGAGATCAAGGCGGCACCTCCCGGAAAGATAATCAAGAACATGGTTCAGCTTTCGGGTGGAGAGCAGGCGTTTATAGCTATCGCCCTCTTCTTCGCGATACTTCAGGTAAATCCCACGCCCTTCTGTATCCTCGACGAGATAGAGGCGGCGCTGGACGAGGTCAACGTTGCTCGCTTTGCTCAGTATATCAAGAGATACTCGGGCGAGACGCAGTTCGTTATGATAACGCACCGCCGCGGCACTATGGAAGCGGCAAACCGCCTGTACGGAGTTACGATGCCTGAGAGAGGTATCTCTAAGGTTCTCGAGCTTGACGTAGGCGAGATCTCAAAGAAGAAAGGAGAAGACTGGGATGGGATTTTTGGATAAGCTTAAAGCCGGTCTTTCTAAAACTAAAAATGCTATCTTCGGTCAGATAGACGAGGTTCTCAAGGCATTCGTCAAGGTTGACGAGGATCTTCTTGAGGAGCTTGAGGAGCTTCTGATAATGTCGGACGTCGGTGTCGGCGCGACTGAGGAGATAATGGAGCGTCTGCGCGACGACGTCAAGTCGGGTAGGCTCAAGGAAAAGGATCAGGTCATTGACGCGCTCAAGGAGATCCTTACGGATATGATAGGCGAGGGCGGAGAGCTTGATCTCTCCACCACTCCCTCGATAATTCTCGTTATCGGAGTAAACGGCGCGGGTAAGACCACCTCTATAGGGAAGATCGCCAACCGCCTGAAGCAGCAGGGCAAGCATGTTGTCCTCGCGGCGGCAGATACCTTCCGCGCGGCGGCTATCGATCAGCTTGCCGTATGGTGCGAGCGCTCGGGCGCCGAGATAGTAAAGCAGAACGAGGGAAGCGACCCTGCGGCTGTAGTGTTTGATGCGCTGAACTACGCTAAGAAGCGTAATGCTGACGTTCTTATAATAGACACGGCAGGTAGGCTTCACAACAAGACCAACCTTATGAACGAGCTTGCTAAGATAAACCGAGTTATCGACAAGGAATGTCCGGGTGCTGCAAGAGAGAACCTGCTCGTGCTTGACGCTACCACGGGACAGAACGCTATCCTTCAGGCTAAGGAATTCAGAAATGCTGCTGACATTACGGGCCTTGTACTCAACAAGCTCGACGGAACAGCAAAGGGCGGTATAGTCATATCTATCAAGAAGGAGCTTGACATTCCCGTGAAGTTTATCGGTGTCGGCGAGAAGATAGACGATATGCAGGAGTTTGACTCGGCAGAATTCGTGGAGGCTCTGTTCGACTGATATGAAGATAGTTTTAGCATCAAGAAACAGACATAAGATAGGTGAGCTTCAGGCTCTGCTTGCAAAGTATCTTTCAGACGTAGAGGTGCTTTCTCTTGACGATATCGGCTTTGAGGGAGATATAGTTGAGGACGGCGAGGGCTTTTACGACAACGCTTATATAAAGGCAAGCACAGTCGCAAGGCTCGGATATATCGGTGTCGGAGACGACTCGGGTCTTTGCGTGGACGCGCTTGACGGCGCACCCGGCGTATATTCCGCAAGATATGCGGGTGAGCACGGCGATGATGCGGCAAACAACGCGCTCTTGCTCAAAAACCTGGCCGATAAAGAGGACAGAAGCGCGCAGTTTGTATGTGCGGTCGCTTGCGTTTTCCCCGAGGACGTAAAACACGCGCACATATTCCGCGGAACAGTTGAGGGTAAGATAATCGACGAGTATCGCGGAGAGGGTGGCTTTGGCTACGATCCGCTCTTCTACTACGAGCCATTTGGCAAAACTCTTGCAGAGATGAGCGCCGAGGAGAAGAACTCTATATCACACAGAGGAAAGGCGATAGAGCTTTTCGCTGAATTTATTAAGGAATACGAAGAGGAATACAGATGATAACTTCCAAGCAGAGAGCATATCTCCGCTCGCTCGCCACAAACGAGCCCGCAATAATGCAGATCGGCAAGGGTGGAATTGGAGATAATCTTATAAAAACAGTATCCGACGCGCTTGAGGCAAGAGAGCTTATCAAGCTCAGCGTGCTTGAGAACTCGGAATACACTCCCAGAGAGACTGCCGACACACTCGCAGAGGCGGTCGGCGCTGACGTCGTCGGCGTTATAGGCAGAAAGGTAATACTTTACCGCGAGTCTGTAAAGCACAAGAAGATAGAGCTTTAATAAAGAAAAACAAGGATATATCAAAAGAAGGGGGGAACAATATGGAGGGATTTGACGCTTTGCGCGTAGGAATATACGGCGGCACCTTTGCGCCGATCCACAACGGACACGTAGCATCTGCAAAGGCTTTTATGGAGCAGATGAAGCTTGACTATCTCTTCATTATTCCCACGGGCACTCCGCCACACAAGCAGATGGATCATTCAGACGATCCGCTCTTCCGCCTTAAGATGTGCGAGCTTGCGTTTGCGGATACCGACGGAGTTATAATCTCGGATTGCGAGATAAAGCGAGGGGGAAAGAGCTACACCTACGATACTCTCGTAGAGTTCTCTCGCCCCGACACCCGTCTGTTCTTTATGTGCGGCACCGATATGGTACTGACCTTTGACAAGTGGTACAGATTTGAGGATATAATCAAGCTCTGCTACCCTGTTTACGTCCGCAGGGAGAACGATCCTATAATGACGAAGCGCATAGTCGATAAAATAACCGAGTATTACAACAAATACGGCGTTATGTTCAGGCGTATCGTTACCGAGCCCACTGAGCTTTCTTCAACTCAGATAAGAAAGAGAGTGGCTGAGGGTAAGGATATATCAGGGCTCGTGCCGCCTGCGGTAGCGGAGTTTATAAAGCAGAACCGACTTTATCTTGCGGAGGACGACAAATGAGATTTTCCGAGGAAAGCCTGACCGCGCTTTATGAGAGCGTCAGAGAGCAGATGTCCGAGTACAGATTTGTCCATACCGCAGAGGTCGAGAAAATGGCTGTGCGGCTTGGCAAGCTTTACGCTCCCGACAAGCTCGATAAGCTTCGCGCGGCGGCGCTTCTGCACGATATAACGAAGGAATATACGGTAGATGCTCACGCTAAGCTGATAGAACGTGGCGGCGAGAGCCTTAGCGCGCTCGACAGACTTTCTTATAAGACGCTTCACGCGAGATCGGCAGTAGAGCTGATAAAGGAGAAATATAGCGAGTTTGCGGACACCCACGTGCTTGACGCGGTGCGCTATCACACCACGGGACGCGCGGATATGTCGGTGTGCGAGATGATAATCTATCTTGCCGACTATATCGACGACTCGCGTAAGTTTGACGATTGCGTTAAGCTCAGAAATTATTTCTGGGACGCGCACCCCGAAAATATGAGCGCGGAGCAGAGAGAAGAGCATCTTCTGCGCACCCTGCTTCTCTCGTTTGATATGACGATTATCTCTCTTACAAATGAGGGAAGTCCTATCAGTATCGAGACTGTAAGCGCGAGGAACTCTGTCGTGCTTGCACTGAAAAAATAATTTAATACCTCTACATAATCTCTTTTTGAATTGTGTGGAGGAAAAATGTCTGAAAAATACAAGAAATATATATTGATAGCCGCAACGCTGAGTGTGGCTGTGATACTCGTTACGGTGGTCGCTACTCTCATTTTCGGAAACAGAGAGGGAGAGCGGCAGCATAGCGATATAGGCACAGAGGTGTCTAAGGATGCTGATAAGCCGTATTGCATTCTCGTCGCGGGTGAGGACAAGATATCCGGACTTTACGACGTGTTAATGCTCGTATCGGTAGATATGTCAAACGAGAGGATATGCGTTATGCAGATACCTCGCGACACCTATGCCGAATACACCGAAAGAAGCTACAAGAAGCTCAACGGAGCGGCAAACGCTCTCGGAGCGGACGGGCTTCGAGGATTTCTGGAGCAGAGCCTTGGAGTGATAATAGACGGATATCTTACGCTTGATCTTGCCGCCTTCCGCAATATAATAGACACGCTCGGCGGCGTGGAGATAGAGCTTGAGAAGGCTATCAGATATACCGATGCAGAGCAGGGGCTTTTTATAGATCTTCCGAGCGGCAAGCAGGTGCTTGACGGTGAGAGGGCAGAGATGCTCGTGAGATACCGCAAGGGATATGCCGACGGAGATATCGGTAGGCTTGGCGCACAGAAGAGATTTCTCGCGGCGCTTTTTGCCACTCTGAAACAAAAGGTCAATTCGGATAACGCCTATCGACTTGCAGAGTCGCTTATAGACGGAGTTGGTACTGATATAGGCATAGCTACAGGTGTGGCTCTTGGTCTCAAGGCGCTCTCGCTTGATAGCGACGGACTTTTGTTCGTTACCGCTCCCGGCGAGCAGACTGTGGCAGAGAAGAGCGGAGCGTCATATTACGTGCTTTCAGCTACTGCTACCGATAAGTTGCTTTGTGAGTATTTCGGCAAGAGCGAGACGCAGGAATTTGACAAGAGCCGACTCTTCAGACATCCGAGCTATGAGAGCTTTATCGCCATATATGAAAGCTCCCCCGAGCCCTCTCTTGTATCGGCAGATGAGCTTGAATGATCAAAAATACGCGAATTTCTACAAGAGTTGTGATTTTGTATTGACAAAAGCAGGCTTTTGAATTAAAATTATATATTATAGTTTCAAACCCTAAGAATGAAAGGAAACAAAAGATGGAATTTAACGAAAACATCCCCGCAACCGAAAATCTTCCTCCCCTTGATGGTGCAAACGCAAGAGAGCTTGCGGACGCGATAGCCGAGATACTTGACTCCAAGAAGGCGAGAGATATAAAGGTGCTTCACGTAGAGGACAAGACGGTCATCGCAGAGTATTTCGTGCTTTGCACGGGTAATTCCTCAACTCAGGTCAAGGCACTTGCAGGCGAGGTAGAATACCGCACCGAGCTTCGCGGACTTTGCCCCTACAGCGTTGAGGGAAGAGACAATAACTCCTGGATACTGCTTGATTACAGTAACGTTATCGTGCATGTTTTCAGCAGAGAAGCAAGAGAGTTCTATAACCTCGAAAAGCTTTACGAGGATTGACGTTTTAAAATACAGTCTGACAGACGGAAAAATAAAGGATAATTACGATGAGATACGAGCATTTGAGCGTTGAAAAGAAATGGCAGGAATATTGGGAGAAGAACCAGACCTTCAAGACTGACGTCTGGGATTTCTCAAAGCCGAAATATTACGTTTTGGATATGTTCCCGTACCCGTCGGGCGTAGGTCTTCACGCAGGCCACCCCGAAGGCTATACCGCAACTGACATAGTTTCGAGGATGAAGAGAATGCAGGGCTACAACGTCCTTCACCCGATGGGATACGATTCCTTCGGTCTCCCCGCGGAGCAGTACGCCGTAAATACGGGAAATCACCCCAACGGATTTACTCAGGAGAACATAAAGACCTTCTCGGCTCAGCTTAAAGAGCTTGGCTTTGATTACGACTGGAGCAAGATGATAGCTACCAGCGACCCTGAGTTCTATAAGTGGACACAGTGGATATTCAAGCAGCTCTATCTTGACGGCTACGCTCAGTATATAGATATGCCTGTAAACTGGTGCGAGGAGCTTGGAACGGTGCTCTCTAACGACGAGGTCATAGACGGCAAGTCAGAGAGAGGCGGTTTCCCCGTCGTACGTAAGAATATGAAACAGTGGGTCATCAATCAGCCTGCCTTTGCAGAGGAGCTTCTCGAGGGACTTGAGGAGATAGATTGGCCTGAATCCACAAAGCTTATGCAGAAGAACTGGATAGGCAAATCTACGGGCGTTGAGGTCAAGTTCAACATCGTGGGCGGCGGCGAGTTCTCTATATTCACCACCTGCATCGAGACTATCTACGGTATCACCTTTATGGTGCTTGCTCCCGACGGAGAAATAGTCAAGCAGCTCATGCCCCGTATTGAGAACAAGGCAGAGGTCGAGGCGTATATCGCGGAGACTCTCAAGAAGAACGATATGGACAGAACCGAGCTCAACAAGACAAAGTCCGGCTGTGAGCTTAAGGGTGTTACCTGTATCAATCCCGTCAACGGCAGAGAGGTCAGAATGTTCATCGGCGACTTCGTGCTTGCAAGCTACGGCACGGGCGCGGTAATGGCAGTTCCTTCTCACGATC
>CALCTA010000157.1 GCA_937893945.1 uncultured Clostridia bacterium
CTTTGGCTCCACCTTTCTTTCAAGAAAGGTGGAAAAAACCGCGTCCTTATTCGTCGAATATGGTCTGACCGCAGAGGGAGCGGAGCAGAGCTTCGAGGTCCTCGTCGTTGTCATAGGTAAGCTCGACCACCTTTTTTCTTGACGAACGGGAGATGCGCACCTTTCTGCCGAGCGCGGACATAGCGCGGCGCTCAAGCTCCTTCATATGAAGCTTTATCTGGGGGTGAGTTTTGTCCTCTTCCTCTTCCTCGTCCTTTCTGTTAGCGAGAGCGTTGATGCGCCTTACCGAGTTTTCGGTCTCACGAACAGAGAGATTCTGAGCAACGATTCTGTTAGCGAGGGGCATGATATCCTCGTCGTCGTCAAGTCCGAGGAGCGCGCGTGCGTGTCCGGCGGTTATCTCGCCGATTCTGAGCATTTCAAGCGCCTCGTCGGGAAGATCGAGCAATCTGAGCATATTAGCCACAGCCGAGCGGCTCTTGCCCACCTTCTTAGCTACCTGATCCTGAGTGAGATCGAATTTGTCTATCAGCGCGCCGTAGCCTGCCGCTTCTTCAACGGGGTTAAGGTCCTCACGCTGAATATTCTCTATCAGAGAGACCTCGGCAGCCTTCATATCGTCTCCGTCGAAAATTATCGCGGGGATCTCGCTAAGGCCTGCCATTTTAGCGGCTCTCCAACGGCGCTCGCCTGCGATTATCTCGTAAGTACCCTCTGCGTGAAGGCTCTCACGGACGATTATAGGCTGAAGCACGCCGTAGGTAGCGATAGAGTCTGCAAGCACCTCAAGTGCCTCTCGCTCGAAGGTCTTTCGGGGCTGGTCGCGTCGGGGCTCGATGTCCGAGATGCGAAGCGGCTCGCCTGCGCCCTTCTTGCCCTCAAGGACATTGTCGTTAAAAATATCGTAGAAGCCTCTGCCGAGGCCACCTGTCTTTTTTGCCATTGTTTATACCAACCTTATCATAGTATATTCATAATTTGTTCACAAAAATGTGCTTATTTTTTGAAATTAGCCTTAACGCTGCGGTTTTTGTGTTGAACTTCAAAGAGCTTTTTTGTTTTTATCTCGGCTGAGCCTGCGGGGGTGATGCGAATTGAATCTCCCTCGTGGCGAACGGTAACCTTGCTGTGCTCCGCTCTTATGTCGGGAGAGTTGTCGTCAAGCAGATCGCCAAGACCTCTTCCAAGTCCCGCGGGCTTCTTTGCGGTAGCCATTGCCTACCCCCCTTATATTCTGGTCGCAAGCTCTTTTGCGACCTCAAGATATTCCTTAGATCCCTTGGAGCTTTTGTCGTGGTAGTAAGCGGGTTTGCCAAATCCGGGCGCTTCGGTGAGCTTGACGTTTCGAGAGATCTTAGTTCTGAAGATCTTGTCGGCGTAGTGCTTTTCAAGCTCGGAGATGACCTGCATAGAGAGAAGAAGTCTGCCGTTGTACATCGTGATGAGGATACCCGTGATCGCGAGATCGGGGTTGTACATTCTCTTGATGCGGTTAATGGTTATCATGAGCTGAGACAGGCCCTCAAGCGCGTAGAATTCGCACTGCATGGGCACAACAACGCCGTCGCTTGCGGCAAAAGCATTTATAGTGAGCATGCCAAGCGAGGGCGGACAGTCGATAAGAATGTAATCGTATTTGTCCTTCACCTCATCGAGCGCCTTTTTTATGCGGAATTCGCTGTCATCGAGGTCGAAAAGGTCGAATTCAGCGCCCGCAAGAGCGGTGTTCGTGGGTATAACGTCGAGGTTTTTGTAGGGCGTCTCAATGATTATCTGACTTACGGGGAGCTCGCCTGTGAGAAGCTCTTTGGTGGTTGCCTTAAGTCCTTTCTTGGATATACCGACGCCGCTGGTGGTGTTGCCCTGAGGGTCAAGGTCGATGATAAGAACCTTGAAGCCGAGAACACCGAGAGAAGAAGCGATGTTAACGCAAGAGGTGGTCTTGCCAACGCCACCCTTCTGGTTAGCAAAAGAAATTATCTTTCCCATTATTTATTCCTTTCGTTCATAATTACATAACAAAAAATACAGATATCGTTTCAATAACTCGCCTGTGGCGAAAAAACATCTGTGGCAGTTTAATCAAGGATTATTATACCACATTCTTTTTTTTATTGCAATAGAATTTCGGTAATTTTTTTGTTGGTTTAGAATTATTTTTCAATTTATTTGCTATTTTTGTGCTTTTTAAGAGGTGCCGCTTGGTGTAGAAAGACAAACTATGTTTGAATGGCGTTTTTCATAATTAACCTCCGCATATAACGTTTCACGTGAAACAATTCTTTTTCTGATAGCGCCGAGCGTTTCACGTGAAACATTATACCACCGGAAAGACGCGAGGCTTGTCGCAAAAGGGCGGCTTGCGGAGAAAAAGTGAAATTAGATAAAGAAAAAAGAAAAGCGCCCACGAAAGCAGAGCTTGTGGACGCTTTTTGTAGTATTCTGTTGATTACAACGGCTTTTTTGATATCTGCGAGTAGTGTCTCGGGTATTTGTCGGGGGTGCGCGAGAGCTTTTCTACCGTAATTACCACTCTCTTCTCAGGCTCTCCTCCGATGCCTACAAGCGACAATTCCTTGATCTCGGTTATACTTCCGCCGCAGGTGGTTGCCGCTTTCTTTGAGATCTCTGCCTCGGAAAGACCTTGCGAAGCCTTCATTGCGATGAACTTGCCGCCAACCTTAACAAAAGGCAAGCAGATCTCACAAAGAATAGGCATTGATGCCACGGCGCGAGCTGTGGCGATATCAAAGCTTTCACGAAGTCCGTCTTTTTTTGA
This sequence comes from uncultured Clostridia bacterium, assembly GCA_937893945.1. GTDB lineage: Bacteria > Bacillota > Clostridia > Oscillospirales > CAG-272 > HGM12713. Next base: position 2,780 of record CALCTA010000157.1, read on the forward strand.
ATGCTCCTCGGCTCTCGCTGCAACTGCCTTTAGGTTGTCAAGTCCAAGCTTTTCGGCTGTTGCTCTTACGTATTCAATGCGCTTTGCGGTGCTGTCGAGCGCGGTTATTGATATGTCGGGGCGGAATACTGCCAAAGGCAAGCTCGGAAAGCCTGCTCCGCAGCCTACGTCTATTATGCTCGCGCCCTTGGGGATATCGCGGGAAATGCTCACCGAATCAGCGTAATGCTTGAGTATTACCGCGCTTTCCTCGGTTATTGCCGTGAGGTTCATGCTCTTGTTGACCTCAAGCATTATCTCTGTGAGCTTGTAAAGCTTATCTATCTGCTCGTCGCTCGGCTTGGGAAGAAAGTCGTTTTTTGCGAAAATTTCTATACACTTGCTTCTGAACTCTTCAAAAGCCATAATTTTCACTCCTTTGTTGAATGTTTCACGTGAAACACGCTTTATTTCAGACCGAGGTATATCAGCAAGACTGATACGTCGGCGGGATTGACTCCGCTTATTCGTGATGCCTGACCTATAGTCAGCGGCTTTATTTTTGCCAGCTTCTGCGCCGCTTCTGTTCTGAGCCCCTTGATCGAGAGGTAGTCGAGATCCTCGGGCAAGGTCTTGACCTCAAGCCTTGCGTGGCGCTCGACCTCTGCTATCTGTCGCTTGATGTAGCCCTCATATTTTCCGCTCACTTCTACCGTCAAAATCACCCTCGGTCCTAAGGGCAGAAACGTTGTCCT
>CALCTA010000158.1 GCA_937893945.1 uncultured Clostridia bacterium
ACGGACGACCGATGGTCGCCCCTACGGGTTTGTGCGGTATTTGATGCTTTGTCGGTAGGGGTTGGCGCCCTCGACAACCCTAAATATAATAAAAAAGAGTTTTCGGTACCGACGAGGTGTCCGAAAACTCTACATTAGAAAAATTGCTATTTACAAAAATAAGCTTGTGCATCTATCGACGCACAAGCTTATCTTTATTTCTATTCTTCATTCAAGTTCTTTGGCGCTACCTTTCTCGAAAGAAAGGTAGCAAAAAACTTATATAAAACTAACTTATCAATACTCAGCGTTGCCGACTGTTCTGGGATAGGGGAGGACGTCGCGGATGTTGGATACGCCTGTGAGGTACATAATGATACGCTCAAAGCCAAGTCCGTAGCCTGCGTGCTTTGTACCACCGAAGCGGCGGAGGTTGCAATACCACCAATAGTCCTCTTCGTTGAGGTTGCACTCAGCCATTCTTGAAGTGAGGACGTCAATTCTCTCCTCACGCTGAGAGCCGCCGATGATCTCGCCTACGCCGGGAACGAGGAGGTCCATAGCGGCAACGGTCTTGTTGTCGTCGTTAAGGCGCATATAGAACGCCTTGATCTCCTTCGGGTAGTCGATAACGAATACGGGGCACTTGAACACCTGCTCGGTGAGGTATCTCTCGTGCTCTGTCTGAAGGTCAATACCCCATTCAACAGGGTACTTGAAGTCAGCGCCGCTCTTCTTGAGTATCTCTACCGCATCGGTATAGGTAACCTTCTTATAATCGCTGTTTGCGAGTGTCGTAAGGCGGTCAAGAAGTCCCTTTTCAACGAACTTATCGAAGAATTCTATCTCCTGAGCGCAGTTAGCAAGAACGTGATTGATGATATACTTTATCATATCCCAAGCGAGCTGCATATTGTCGTTAAGATCTGCAAAAGCGATCTCAGGCTCGATCATCCAGAACTCTGCGGCGTGTCGCGCGGTGTTGGAGTTCTCTGCTCTGAAGGTGGGACCAAAGGTGTAGATCTTACCGTAAGCAAGCGCGTAGGTCTCGCCCTCAAGCTGACCTGAAACGGTCAGGTTAGCAGACTTTCCAAAGAAATCCTGCGAATAATCTATGCTTCCGTCCTCGTTACGAGGGGGATTGTCCATATCAAGCGTTGTTACTCTGAACATCTCACCTGCGCCCTCGCAGTCGGATGCGGTAACGATGGGGGTATGAACGTAAACGAATCCGCGCTCGTTAAAGAACTTGTGGATAGCGAACGCCGCCTCGCTTCTTACTCTGAACACAGCCGAGAAAAGATTGGTTCTCGGGCGCAGATAAGCCTGCTCACGAAGGAACTCGACCGTATGACGCTTAGGCTGAAGAGGATACTCGGGGGTGGAGGTTCCCTCAACCTCAATAGCGGTAGCCTTTATCTCAAAGGGCTGCTTCATTGCGGGGGTAAGCTCCACAGTACCCTTGATAACGAGAGCCGCGCCTACGTTCTGGTGAGCTATCTCGTCGTAATTTGCAATTTTCTCACGCTCAAAAACTACCTGAACTGATTTAAAGCAGCTTCCGTCGTTAAGGTCGATAAATCCAAACGCCTTGCTGTCTCTCAGGTTGCGTACCCAACCGCCGAGCGTAACTTCTTTTCCCGAATAGGACTCGGGGCACTCGTATATCGAGCGAACAAAATCTCTTTTCATTATATTCTCCGTCCTGATAATAAAAATATCTTAATTACTCTTTATTATATCACCATATCTCACGTTTGTCAATCATTTTAATAGGATGTAAGCAAAAAATTCCACTTCACTTGACAAAAGCAGGAAAAAGTGATATACTGATACCGTAAAGCTTTAAATAGGAGGCGCTTATGTATAATTTAGTACTCGGAACGGGAATGGGATTTGGTATTCCCTCATCTGAACAGATAAAAATAATGCACAACGTTGGCTGGGAGGGCGCGTTCGTAAGCTGCTCGCCCGATCACCCGCCCGAGCAGTCGGCAAAGGCGCTCTACGAGTGCGGTATGAAATTCCAATCCACCCACGCGCCCTTCAACAGAGTGGATAGGCTCTGGGAGGAGGGAGACGAGGGAGACGATTTCACCGAGGTGCTTATCAAATGTGTAAAGAACACCGCCGCCGTCGGAGTTCCGCTGATGATAGTTCACACCATCATCGGTATGGAAAAATGCACTCCTACCGAGATAGGACTTCCCCGTTTTGAAAAAATAGTCCTTGCCGGTGAGAAGCACGGCGTCAAGATCGCATTTGAGAACACCGAGGGAGAGGAATACCTTGAGTGTCTGCTCCGCCACTTCGCTTCGTCCGACTATGCGGGATTTTGCATAGACACGGGCCACGAGATGTGCTACAACGCAAAGCGCGACCTTATTACAAAATACGCAAGCAAGCTTTGCTGCACTCACCTCAACGACAATATGGGACAGACGGGCGAGAAGATCACCTGGTACGACGATTCTCACATGCTTCCCTTCGACGGCGTTGCCGATTGGGAAGGCATTGCCGCGCGACTCAAGGCGGCAGGCTACAAGGGCGACCTGACCTTTGAGCTTAACAGCAAGAACAAGCCCGAGAGAGATACCCACCGCATCTACGCAGGACTTGATTTCGAGCAGTACGTCGCCCTCGCGTTTGAAAGAGCTAAAAAATTCAAGGAGCTTATGCTCTGATATTTCGTATCACGTCATTCAAAAAAGAAAGGAGAAAGCTATGTATTCAAAGCTTTTACGCGCATTATCACTTTTGCTTGCACTCATCATGATCTCTGCTGTAATAGTATCCTGCGACAAAGCTTCAACCAACGAGGACCCCGAGACAGACACGCAAGACGACCTGACCGATAAGCCCTCGGATGATCCAAAGGATACTGAATTTTCTCCGACATTCCCCGGTATTGACTTTGAGGGCGAGGAGCTCACGATCCTCATTCGCGACAACGTCCTTTATTCGAGAGAGTGGTACAAAGAATCCCCCGAATGTGAGCTTGACGAAGCGGTCGCAATAAGGAACACCCACGTACAAAATGACCTTAACGTCAATATAAAATACGAGCTCGTTCCCGATGCAAGCCGAGATACCTTTGCGACCAATTTCAACAAAATGATCGCAGACGACGTAAATTCGGGCAGACACAAATACGATATCGCGTCAATTTCCGCATACGCAAGCACGTACGCCTCAGTTCGAGGCTACGCGGCTAACCTCAAAGACGTCGAGATCTTCCCGTTCTTTGATCTTTCACTTCCCTGCTGGAATCAGTCTATCGTAAATAACACTACAATAAACGGCAGACTGCATTATATTGCGGGAGACATCAATATCTCTATGTTCGATTCCGCTACGATACTTTGGTTCAACAGAACTCTTTACTCTGAGAACAGAGAAGATAACGACCCCCAGAACCTCCTGCAGTACGCGGTTGACGGCAAGTGGACCTACGCCGATCTCTACACCTTAGCATCGAGATTTTACATTGAGGGCGAAGATGATAAGGAAGGCTTTTATGCGCTCGGTATCTCTGACTCGGAGTACGCCGCTCCCTACGATGCTATTCCTTACGCCTGGAATCTTGATTTCGTAGTCAAGAACAACAAAGGAACTCACTCCTTCAGCTTTGAGAACAACAATAAGGCTGAGGAAGCACTTATCAAATTCAGAACACTTCTTGACGCCAAGGGCACGCGCAAAAACGCTTCCCTCGAGAACTTCGCAGGCGGACACTACATGTTCTGGGCAAGTCCTATTTACTGGGGCTCCGATGATAATTATGCAATTCGTGAAATGGAAGACCACTATGGTATTCTTCCAATACCCAAATACGAGGCTTCGCAAGAGAAATACGCAACAACCGCAAAGGACAACTATAATCTTATCACTGTTCTCGATCACTCAAAGAGCACCCTTTCCACTAAGGGAGGAGCGGTTTCCGCGTATCTTCAGCTATCCGCCGAGGAGTCTTACATGGACGTTCGCCCTTACTATTCAATGAGAATTATTATACCTGCTTCCGGCGCCTCTGATGTAAAAATAATTCTTAATGATATATTCAACCAAATAGTTGATAACATTGAGTTTGACTACTTGAGCATCTATTCTCCTCAGCTTAACAATATCGCATGGCTTTGGGGAGACACGGTTGACGCGCCCGGAACGCTTGAATCGGCTTACCTGCAGAACAAGGACGCCTACGAGCAAGCGCTCAAGGATACAGACGCTTGGCTCGGACTTAAGCCCAATAGTTGATCTTCAGGTGTAGATCTTTATAAAAGAGAAAGGAGAAAAATATGTATTCTAAAGTTTTACGCGCATTATCACTTTTGCTCGCCATTCTTATGCTGGCGTTTATGGTAGTATCCTGCGATCTCGAAGCGCTTCTTGACGACATGGAGCTTGAGGATCTTGGAACAGATGCAACCAACGACGCGTCCGGCACGGGCACACAAGCACCTAAGCCAACAGACAAGGAAACCGACAAAGAAAC
>CALCTA010000159.1 GCA_937893945.1 uncultured Clostridia bacterium
AGGCAAGCTTCCCCAGAGAAAGATAGTATCCACCGCAGCGGCAGGATATTCCTCTTACGGAAACCAGATCGGTCTTGCTACGGGTATTGTTGACGAGCTTTACCATGACGGATACGTTGCAAAGCGTATGGAGATAGGCGCGGTCATCGCCGCCGCTCCCGCAAAGAACGTTCGCCGCGAGGTTCCCGCTGACGGTGATATAATAATTCTCCTTGGCGGAAGAACAGGCAGAGACGGCTGTGGCGGTGCTACAGGCCCTTCAAAATCGCATACTCTTGAATCGCTTGAGACCTGCGGTGCTGAGGTACAGAAGGGTAACGCCCCCGAGGAAAGAAAGCTTCAGCGACTTTTCCGCAACAGCGAGGCTACCCGTCTTATCAAGCGATGCAACGACTTTGGCGCAGGCGGTGTTTCGGTTGCTATAGGTGAGCTTGCCGACGGAATTAAGATAAATCTCAACGCCGTTCCCAAAAAATATGAGGGACTTGACGGCACAGAGCTTGCTATCTCCGAGTCTCAGGAGAGAATGGCAGTAGTAGTTGAGGCTAAGGATGTAGCGCGCTTCTGCGAGCTTGCGGAGAGCGAGAACCTTGAGGCTACCGTTGTAGCAGAGGTTACCGAAGAGCCCCGCCTCGTGATGAGATGGAATGACAAGGTCATAGTCGATATCTCCAGAGAATTTCTTAATTCAAATGGTGCAGAGAAGCATATAGATATACTTGCAAGCAAGCCGCAGAGCTTCGCTAAGGAAGTAACGGGAGACTTTGGTAAGCTTATGAGCGATCTTGCTACCGATCTTAACGTTTGCTCCAAGAGAGGCCTTAGTGAGCGCTTTGACTCCACTATCGGAGCAGGTAGCGTGCTGATGCCCTTTGGCGGAAAGAATCAGAGCACACCCACACAGGTAATGGTTAACAAGATATCTGTTGAAAGCGCAGATACAGACACCTGCTCGTTTATGTCCTGGGGATATAACCCCTACATATCCGAAAAGAGCCCCTATCACGGAGCTTATCTTGCGGTAGTTGAGTCGGCATCAAAGCTTATTGCGGGCGGCGCTGACTTTAAGGATACATACCTTACCTTCCAGGAATATTTTGAGAAGCCTCGTAAAGATGCGGCACGTTGGGGCAAGCCCTTCTCGGCACTCCTTGGTGCTTTCAAAGCGCAGAAGGATCTCGGAATTGCCGCTATCGGCGGTAAGGACTCAATGAGCGGAAGCTTTGAGAATATTGACGTGCCCCCCACGCTCGTATCCTTTGCGGTTACCACAGGCAAGACCGCTACGGTAACAAGCGCAGAATTCAAGATTCCTTTCAGCCGCGTTATCTGGATGCGCCCCGAGTATGATGCAGACGGTCTGCCTGTAGCAAAGTCGCTTCTCGCACTCTACGATAAGGTAGCTGCACTCACAAAGAGCGGCAAGATCCTTGCGGCTTATACACCCACCTACGGCGGTGTCGCAGAAGCGGTAATGAAAATGTGCTTTGGAAACGGCGTAGGCTTCAAGTATTCTGATAAGGTATCACTTGAGGATATCTTCGGATACTCTTACGGCTCTTTCGTGCTTGAGCTTGCAGACGGCGCAGAGGCTGACGGAATTCTCCTCGGTGAGACTACCGCTAAGAGCAGCATCGTATTTGGTAATGAGGCGGTTGACCTTTCCGCTATTTATAAGGAATACGAAAGCGTTCTTGAGGGTGTTTATCCCACAAGCGCTGAGGAAGCAAAGGTCGAGATCCCCGCATTCTCATACGAGGGAAAGAGCGCTCCCGCAGTTATCAAGTGCGCAAAGCCTCGCGTTCTCATTCCCGTTTTCCCCGGAACAAACTGTGAGTACGATTCCGCAAAGGCATTTATGAGAGCGGGTGCTGAGACCGAGATATTCGTTATCAAGAATCTTTCGGCAGAGAAGGTTACAGAGTCGGTTGAATCCTTCGTAAAGAAGATAAAGGACTCTCAGATAATCTTCGTTCCCGGCGGTTTCTCCGGCGGAGACGAGCCTGACGGCTCTGGTAAGTTCATCACGGCTTTCTTCAGAAATGAGGCAATAAAGAATGAAGTAAACGAGCTGCTCAAGAACAGAGACGGACTTATGTGCGGTATCTGTAACGGCTTCCAGGCTCTTATCAAGCTCGGTCTCGTGCCTTACGGCGAGATAATCGACACCGACGAAAGCTGTCCTACGCTTACCTTTAACAGTATCGGACGCCATCAGTCGAGAATAGTTCGCACAAGAGTTGCATCTAACAACTCTCCTTGGCTCTCCGAGGTTAAGGTAGGAGACGTATATTCAGTGCCGATCTCTCACGGCGAGGGAAGATTCTTCGCTTCTGACGAGCTTATAAAGAAGCTTGCGGCTAACGGACAGATAGCAACTCAGTACGTTGACCTTGAGGGAAAGCCCACCTCGAATATTCTTTATAACCCCAACAATTCCTGCTACGCTATCGAGGGAATTACCTCTCCCGACGGACACGTATTCGGAAAGATGGGACATACCGAAAGATACAACGACGGTCTTTATAAGAACGTTGAAGGCAATTACGATATGAAGATATTCGAATCCGCAGTCAAGTACTTTAAATAATCAATAAAAAAGCAGGCAAAGCCGCAAGGTTTTGCCTGCTTTTTCTTACTAAAGTCTTGAATTAGGAAAATAAATGTGCTATAATGATTTTATAAGCTTAAAATTTAAGTTTTTGGAGAAATAGTATGAAGTTAACGGAGATTTTAAAGCAAGATAGCCTTTCACTCTCATTTGAGGTCTTTCCGCCCAAAACAGATATGGCTTTCGATAGCGTAAAGCACGCCACCGAGGAGATCGCCAAGCTCTCGCCATCTTTTATGAGCGTAACCTACGGAGCGGGCGGCGGAACCAGCAAATATACACTTGAAATAGCGAAAAACATCAAAGAGCAGTACGGTGTTCCTACGCTTGCTCATCTTACTTGCGTTTCCTCTACTAAAGCGACTGTCGCAGAGAAGATAGATGCTATGAAGCAAGCGGGAATAGAGAACGTTATGGCACTGCGTGGCGACCTTACGCCTGAGCTTGAGAAAAGTGATAGGAGCGCGTGGGCTTACCGCCACGCCATTGACCTTATCAGAGACATCAAATCGAGCGGTGCGGACTTCTGCATCGGTGGCGCGTGCTATCCCGAAATACACCCCGAAAGTGCTGATCAAAAGGAAGATATAAAGTATCTCAAGGAAAAAGTGGACGCAGGATGCGACTTTCTCACCACACAAATGTTTTTTGACAACAATCTTCTTTACAACTTCCTTTATAAGATACGTGAGGCAGGTATAACCGTACCGATAATTCCCGGCGTTATGCCAATAACCAACGCAAATCAGGTGGAACGCGCGATAAAGCTCTCGGGCTCGTTTATGCCGCAGCGTTTTAAAAGTATCGTAGATAAATTCGGACATTCGCCCGAGGCTATGAAGCAAGCGGGAATAGCGTATGCTACCGATCAGATAATCGACCTATTTGCAAACGGAATTACAAACGTACACGTTTATTCTATGAACAAGCCTGACGTTGCCGCAAAGATACAGAGCAATCTGTCTTATATACTCAACTGATATGCTTAATATATATCAAAGATCCTATGAGCTATCGGCTCCCGACAAGCGTGAGATACTGCGATATTCGGGTGTTCGAGGCACGGCAGATGAAGTAGAGACACTGCTTGAGGAATGTATTGCCGAGACTGCATCGCTCTTTCACCCGAGAGTATGCTGGTGCGTCTTACCTCTCGCAGAAGCAAAGCAAATACAAGAGCTTGGCTCTATCTTCACTTCAAACTCTCTGTCAAAGCATCTTGAGGATTGTACGCAGATACTTATCTTCGCCGCTACCGTGGGAATAGAGATAGACCGCACGATAGCAAGATATAACGCACTCTCTCCCGCAAAAGCACTACTTGCTTCTGCTATAGGCAGCGAGCGTATCGAGGCTCTTTGCGACACCTTTGAAATAGACTTAAAAAGCGAGGGTGTGGAAATAAAGCCAAGATTCAGCCCCGGATATTCAGACCTTCCTATTGAGTGTCAGAAGGATATCTTTTTGCTGCTTGACTGTCCGAGAAGAATAGGACTTACACTTACGGAGAGTATGCTGATGTCTCCATCGAAATCTGTATCGGCAATAATTGGTATAAAATAAATTTAGAGCAACGGAGAAGCTATGAACATCTTAGATTTTCTGAAAAATAATATTCTGTATCTTGACGGTGGTATGGGAACTCTGCTTCAGTCCGAAGGACTTAAAGCAGGCGAGCTTCCCGAGTGTTGGAACATTTCTCATCCCGAAGTAATCACAAGCATTCACCGCCGCTACTACGAGGCAGGCAGTAACGTTGTAAACACAAACACATTCGGCGCAAATTCCTTGAAATTTTCCGAGAGTGAGCTTGAGAATATAGTCAGTAGCGCAATAGCCAACGCCAAAGCCGCTCAAACAAATAAGAAGCACGAATGGATAGCGCTTGACATAGGTCCTCTCGGCAAGCTGCTCAAGCCCTACGGAGACCTTGATTTTGAGGATGCGGTCGAGATATTTGCAAAAACTGTTCGCCTCGGTGCAAAATACGGCGCGGATCTCGTGTTTATTGAGACAATGAACGATAGCTACGAGACTAAGGCTGCGCTTCTTGCCGCAAAGGAAAACTGCGACCTTCCTATATTCGTGTCCAATGCCTACGGCGAGGACGGAAAGCTTATGACAGGCGCAACTCCCACAGCCATGGTTGCAATGCTTGAGGGAATGGGCGCAGATGCTATCGGTGTAAACTGTTCTCTCGGTCCTCGGGCGCTTGCTCCGGTTGTAGAAGAATACCTAAAATATGCTTCAGTTCCCGTAATTCTCAAGCCTAACGCAGGACTTCCTAAGGCTGAGAATGGCAAGACGGTATATGACATAACACCGCAAGAATTTGCGGCGGAAGTATGCTCTCTCATTCAAAAAGGCGTGCTGATAGCAGGCGGTTGCTGTGGCACAACACCCGAGCATATTTCGTTTCTTACCAAGAACGACGCAAATATCACGCCAGTACCCGTGGAAGAGAAGAGCTACACCCTCGTTTCTTCCTACACTCACGCCGTTATCTTCGGTGAGCGTCCCGTTCTTATCGGCGAGCGCATAAATCCCACGGGTAAAAAGCGCTTCAAAGAGGCTCTGCGCGAGGGAGATATGGACTACATTCTCAAGGAAGGCATTTTTCAAGAAGAAAAGGGAGTTGACATCCTTGACGTAAACGTAGGTCTTCCCGAAATAGATGAGGCTTATATGCTTACTCGCTCTGTCTGTGAACTTCAGGCAATAACCGCTCTGCCGTTGCAGATAGACACCTCGGATCCCGTGGCTATGGAAAAGGCGCTTAGAAGATACAACGGCAAGGCAATGATAAACTCGGTAAGCGGAAAGAAAGAGAGTCTTGATGCGATCCTACCGCTCGTAAAGAAATACGGCGGTCTTTTGGTGGCGCTGACACTCGACGAGAACGGCATTCCCGAGAAAGCCGAGCAAAGGCTCGAGATCGCAAGAAGGATACTCTCAGAAGCAAAAAAGCACGGCATAGACAAGAAGGATATAATTTTTGATCCTCTTGCGCTCACTATAAGCGCTGATAACAACGCCGCAATAGAAACGCTCAGGGCAGTAAGTCTTATAAAAGAAGAGCTTGGTTGTCATACCTCTCTCGGCGTCTCTAACGTGTCATTTGGACTTCCGAACAGGGATATAATTACGTCAAGCTTCTTTACTCTTGCTATGGGCAAGGGACTTTCCGCGGCGATAATGAACCCTTACTCGCTTGAGATGATGAAGGCTTACAAGGCTTTCTGCGCGCTTAACGGAGCGGACTCTAACTGCGCTGATTATATTTCTTTCGCGGACACACTTCCTACAAATGCTCCCCAAACGACAAATCCCGCTACTGACAGTAGAGATAACGAGACATGCACATCAGAGCTTCAAAAAGCGATCGCCAAAGGTCTCAAAGAAAGAGCCGCAGATCTGACAAGTGAGCTTCTTGCGTTCTCAGAACCCTTGGATATCGTACAAAACGAAATAATCCCCGCACTTGACTTAGTGGGCAAGGGATTTGAAGAGAAGCGCGTATATCTCCCTCAGCTTCTTATGAGCGCTGAGGCGGCAAAGGCGGCATTTGAGCGTATCAAGGAAAAGATCCCCGCAGGCGCATCGGACAAATGCAAAATAGTTATAGCAACCGTCAAGGGCGATATACACGATATAGGAAAAAACATAGTCAAGCTTTTGCTTGAAAACTACGGATTTGCTGTCTATGATCTCGGCAAGGACGTCCCGCCCGAGAGAATCGTAGATAGGGCAGAGGAGCTTGGAGCTAAGATAATTTGCCTGAGTGCTCTGATGACCACTACCGTTCCCGCAATGGAAGAGACGATAAAGCTTGCTCGCAAGCAGACACCAAAAGTCAAAATAATCGTCGGTGGCGCAGTGCTGACGCAAGAATATGCCGACCGCATCGGCGCAGATAAATACGCGAAGGATGCAATGGAGGCGGTAAGATACGCCGAGAGCATCAATTAAATAAATCACAAAGCACCTTTCTGTCGGAAGGTGCTTTTGTAAATTGAATAAGTTACATTCAAGTATGCGTATAATAAAATAAACTGATAAAATTTTAAAAAATTAGCAAAAAGACCTTGAAATTAATGAAAAAATCTGCTATAATATTTTTGTTCTTAATAAGGGAGTAGTTTGCACTATGTGCGGCAAAGTCAACAGCATGGAATTTTTCCTGGCTTTGCCTTAAATAACGAGACTTATCTGCAAAAAATGTGGTAGTCTCGTTTTTTTGTTATTGAAGTAAATTTACAAATAAATTATTAGGAGGACACAATGAAATTTTACTGCGAAGATGCAGATGCCGTCTTGAATGAAGTTCAAGGCTCAAAGGACGGTCTTTCTGCGGAAGAAGCCGCGAAGCGCTTGGAGGCGAACGGAAAGAACAAGCTTGCGGCTGCAAAGGGCAAATCCTTAGTACGCCGTTTCCTTGAGCAGCTGGCAGATCCGATGACCATAATTCTTCTGGTAGCTGCGGCAATAAGCGGTGCTCTTGCCGTTTACGAGAGCATCAACCATCCCGGTGAGGGCGAGGGCTTTACCGACGTAATTATCATTCTCGCCGTTGTAATCGTTAACGCTATCCTCGGTGTTTATCAGGAAAGCAAGGCAGAGAAGGCTATAGAAGCTCTGCAAAAGATGTCTGCCGCTACCTCAAAGGTCCTGCGCGACGGCAAGGTGCAGATAATACACAGCGAGGATCTCGTTGTTGGAGACGTCATCCTTCTCGAAGCAGGTGATGCAGTTCCCGCAGACGCTCGTATTCTTGAAAACGCAAGCCTTAAGGTAGAAGAAGCTGCATTGACGGGAGAATCTGTTCCGGTTACTAAATTTATTGATATAATCAATCTCAAGGACGGAGAAAAGGACGTTCCGCTTGGCGACCGTAAGAACATGCTTTATATGGGCTCTACAGTCGTATATGGCAGAGGCACTGCCGTTGTTACCGCTACGGGTATGGACACCGAGATGGGTAAGATCGCAGGCGCGCTTCAGCAGGCAGAGGACGGTGAGACTCCTCTCCAGAGAAAGCTTCATCAGCTCTCCAAGATCCTTACCTGGCTCGTTATCGGAATTTGCGTAATCGTTTTCGGCGTTCAGCTTATCCGCCACGGTTCTCTTGACTTTACGTTCGCTCTCGACGCGTTCATGATCGCTATTTCTCTGGCAGTCGCAGCTATCCCCGAGGGACTTGCGGCAGTCGTAACCGTAGTGCTTTCGATAGGTGTTACCAATATGTCAAAGCGCAATGCGATCATCCGCCGCTTGACAGCCGTTGAAACACTTGGATGCGCACAGATCATTTGTTCAGACAAGACCGGTACGCTCACACAGAATAAGATGACGGTCGTTGATCACTTCGGTGAGAACGAGGCTCAGCTTGCATCTGCTATGGCACTTTGCAGCGATGCGGAGCTTGATACCGACGGAAACGTAACCGGTGAGCCTACTGAAGCGGCTCTCATAGTTTGGGCTGATAAGCTCGGCTTAAAGAAATACGACCTCAAGGCAAGCTATCCCCGTTCGGGTGAAGCACCCTTTGACTCAGGCAGAAAGATGATGTCAACCGTTCATACTGCAAACGGACAGTATATCCAATATACCAAGGGCGCTCCCGACGTTATTATAGGTAAATGCACACACTATCTAAAGGACGGCAATCCCGTTCCGATGACAGAGGAGTATAGAAGCTCTATTCTTGCGGCAAACAAGGATATGGCAGACAAAGCGCTCCGCGTTCTTGCTTGCGCACAGAAGATATGGAATGAAGAACCCTCAAGCTATGAGGCTGACTATCTTGAAGAAGATCTTTGCTTCCTCGGTCTTTGCGGTATGATAGACCCCGTTCGCCCCGAGGTAAAGGATGCTATTGTAGAGTGCAGAGGCGCAGGCATCCGTCCTATTATGATCACAGGCGACCACGTTGATACTGCTGTAGCTATCGCAAAGGAGCTTGGTATTATTACCGAGAACACCTACGCTATCACAGGCGCACAGCTCAACGATATGGATGATGAGGAATTTGAGAGCAAGTTCCAGAGCATCAGCGTTTACGCGCGTGTTCAGCCTGAGCATAAGACAAGAATAGTAAACGCTTGGCGTAAAGCAGGCTATGTTACCGCTATGACAGGCGACGGTGTTAACGACGCTCCTTCTATCAAGAGCGCAGACATTGGCGTAGGTATGGGTATTACAGGCACCGACGTTACAAAGAACGTAGCGGATATGGTGCTGACAGACGATAACTTTGCTACTATTGTTGGTGCCGTTGAGGAAGGTCGCCGTATTTACGACAATATCCGTAAGGCAATTCAGTTCCTGCTCGGCTCGAATATGAGTGAGGTGCTTTCGATATTTACAGCAACACTTCTCGGCTTTACCATTCTCAAGCCCGTGCATCTTCTTTGGATAAACCTTGTAACCGACTGCTTCCCGGCACTTGCGCTCGGAACAGAGAAGGCAGAACCCAACATCATGCGCCGTAAGCCTCGTGATGCAAAGGCAGGCATTTTCTCGGACGGTATGGGCGTTGACATCGCTTATCAGGGCGTGCTCGTTACCGTTCTCACCATTGCTTCCTATTTCATCGGTCATTTCGTAGAAACAGGCAACTGGGAGATCACCAACAGCACTCACGGTATGACAATGGCATTCCTTACAATGTCTATGGCTGAGATCTTCCACAGCTTCAATATGCGTTCTCAGAGAGGAAGCATCTTCAGACTCGGCTCTCAGAACAAGCTTCTCTGGCTTGCCGGTATTGGTTCGTTGCTTGCTACAACACTTGTATGCGAAGTGCCTTTCCTCGCAAATGCATTCGGCTTTGCAAGCGTAGGTATAGTTGAGTATATTATCGCTATCGCGCTCGGTCTTATCGTTATTCCTGTTGTCGAGATCGTTAAGCTTATTCAAAGAGCAATTCACAAAAACAAATAACAAAGCTATAGGGACTGTCTCAAAATGAGACAGTCCCTATTTTTTATTAATTTTCGTTATCTTCTTTTTTGAGCGACTTTCTTGATCCGTCAGGGTACTCTATGACCGTATTATCAAGAATTGCGCCAAAGGAGCGGCGAAACTCAAGGATATACTCATCGTGAAGCGCCTTGCGCTCGATAGCCTCTTCCTCTGTAAGAGTTCCTTCCTTTTTCTTTTTGGCAAGCTCGTTTATTCGGTCAAGCTTTTGCTTTTCCATCACTCACCTCATCAAGCGCGAAGCGTAATACCGAGATTCTTTTCCATGCCTGCAAGGATCTTGGAAGATACCTTTTCGGCTTCCTCAACCGTAAGAGTTCTGTCGCTTGCGCGGAGAGTTACTCTGATAGATACCGACTTCTTGTTCTCGCCAACCTGATGTCCGCGGTAGATATCGAAGAGCTCGATAGAGTCAACGAGCTTTCCGCCTGCATTTGCCATCTCTTCCTTGATAGTGCCGAACTCAAGAGCCTCGTCGCATACAAAGGAGAAATCACGCGTTGTAGCAGGGAACTTAGGCAGAGGAGCGTAGAGCTTAGTATCGTTCATAAGCGCGAATATAGCGTCAAAATCAAGCTCACAGGCATATACAGGAAGATCAACGCCGTAATTCTTCGCGGTCAGAGGATGTATCTGACCAAGAACACCGATGACCTTATCGCCAACGCTGATAGTAGCGTATCTTCCGGGGTGGTAGGAAGGATTGTCAGAGCCGGACTTGATGACTGCATTCTTGATATCCGCAAGCTTGAGAATGTTCTCGCAAACGCCCTTGATAGTATAGAAATCACAGTTTCCGTACATAGCGGCACAGATGACCTTCTTTTCCTCGGGGAGCGTATCAGCGCCCGTGGGAATATAAACGGTAGCAATTTCAAATATCTTAACGTTTTCATTGTTGAAGTTGCAGTTACGTGCGATGACCTCAAGTGCAGAGGGAAGTGCAGTTGTTCTCATTACGCTTGTATCCTCACCGAGAGGATTAGAAATAACTACAGAGTTACGAAGTGCACTGTCCTCGGGGAGACGTATCTTATCGTAGAACTTGGGGCTGATGAACGAGAAGGTCTGTATCTGATTGATACCCATTCCGCACATTGCGCTCTCAACGTCTATCTCGAACTTCTGCTTCTTTGTGTATCCACCCTGAGTGGTCTCGCCTTTGATGCAACTTGATTCTATCTTGTTATAGCCGTAAATTCTCGCTATTTCCTCTGCAACGTCGTTCATGCATCCGATGTCCGCACGGAAGGTAGGAGCGATGATCTTGTTACCATCAACAGTAAACTCAAGAGCAGAGAGAATTCTCTTCATCTCATCCTCAGACACGTTGATACCAAGGAATTTGTTGATAACGTCAACGTCAAGCTCAAGAGCGGTAGGCTCAACCTTACCGGGATATACGTCTATGATCTCGTTTACTACCTCTCCCGCGCCGAGAAGCTCGACAAGCTCGCACGCTCTTTCAAGACCGCCAAGGCAGTTTTCGGGATCAAGACCCTTTTCAAATCTTGCGGAGCTTTCTGTTCTCATACCGTTTTTCTTAGCGGTAACGCGAACAGAAGTGCCAAGGAAGCAAGCAGACTCAAATACTACGGTAGTAGTATCGTCCTTTATCTCGCTGTTAGCGCCACCCATAACGCCTGCAAGAGCAACTGCGCGCTCCTTGTCAGCGATAACGAGCATCGAGGAATCAAGAGTATGGTCAATATCATCAAGCGACTTGAAGCACTCGCCGTCGCGCGCTCTGCGAACGTCTATAGCAGAACCGTTAAGGCAAGAGTAATCAAACGCGTGCATAGGCTGACCGTACTCAAGCATTACGTAGTTGGTAATATCAACGATATTGTTGATTGGGCGAACTCCGCTTGCGCGCAGACGCATACGAAGCCAGAGAGGAGAAGGAGCGATCTTTACGTTCTTTACAACTCTTGCAACGTATCTCGAGCAGAGATCAGGTGCGGATATGGAAACAGAGAGATAATTGCTTATCTTATCTCCGTCATTAGCGCATTTTACTACGGGAGCTTTAACAGAGAAGGGCTTATCAAATGATACGGCACTCTCACGCGCAAGTCCGATAACAGAAAGACAGTCGGGACGGTTAGAGGTTATCTCAAACTCAACGACGGTGTCGTTAAGCATAAGAGCTTCCTTGATGTCCATACCGAGCTTATCGCCAAAGCTCTCATCAAGGATAAGAATACCGTTAGGCTCCTTGCCGGGCATATCATGCTCGGTAAGTCCAAGCTCGCCCATAGAGCAGAGCATACCGTTAGACTCAACGCCGCGAAGCTTTCCGGGCTTAATAACTATATTACCGGGGAGCTTTGCCACAGGAATAGCAGCAGGGACGATAGCGCCCTCAAAGATATTCTGCGCGCCTGTAACTATCTGCTCAACCTTAGAACCGATATCAACCTGACAGATCTGAAGGTGATCGCTGTTCTCGTGAGGAGCAATAGAGAGAATACGCGCAACAACAACGTTTTCTATATCCTCGCCAAGTATCTCATAGCCCTCTACCTTAGAGCCGGTGTCGGTCATTCTGTCGCAATAATCCTTAACGTCAACGTCGGAAACGTCAACGAAATCAGCAAGCCAATTTTTAGATAAATTCATTTTTTACACCTCCGCTTCAATCAGAACTGCTCAAGGAAACGAACGTCGTTTTCATAGAGCAATCTCATATCGTCAATACCGTAGTGCTTCATAGCGATACGCTCAACGCCCATACCGAACGCAAATCCGCTATAAACCTTGGGGTCTATACCGCAATTTTCAAGCACGAAGGGATGCACCATACCTGCGCCAAGAATCTCTATCCAACCCTCGTTCTTACAAACGCGGCAACCCTTACCTCCGCATACGAAGCAGGAAACGTCAACCTCTGCAGAGGGCTCGGTGAACGGGAAGTGGTGCGGACGGAAGCGAAGTCTCGCATCCTCGCCAAAAAGTGTCTTAGCAAAGGTCTCAAGCATACCCTTAAGGTCGCCCATAGTGATACCCTTATCAACTACAAGTCCCTCTACCTGATGGAAGAGAGGAGAGTGAGTTGCGTCAACGGCGTCAGCACGGAAAACACGTCCGGGAGAGATTATTCTTATCGGAGGCTTCTGCTTCTCCATAGTTCTTACCTGAACGGGAGAGGTCTGCGAGCGAAGAAGAATATTCTCGGTGATATAGAATGTATCCTGAGTATCTCTTGCGGGATGATTTTCGGGAATATTGAGCGCCTGGAAGTTGTAGTAGTCAAATTCTACCTCGGGGCCTTCTGCGATAGAGAAGCCCATACCGATAAATATCTCCTCTATTCTGCGCTGCATCTGAGTAAGGGGGTGCAGATGTCCCATTGCCAAGGGAGAGGAGGGAAGAGTAACGTCGATCTTCTCGTCCTTGAGCTGCTTTTCAAGTGCCTGCTCCTTAAGAGTCTGAACCTTTTCCGCAAGAGCCGCCTCGACCTCAGCTCTGACCTCATTAGCTATCTGACCTACTATAGGTCTTTCCTCGCTTGAGAGTGCTCCCATTCCGCGAAGCACAGAGGTAAGCTCACCCTTTTTGCCCAGATATTTAATTCTTATCTGTTCAACGTCAGCGTTGTCAGCCGCAATAGCCGAGAGCGCTTCTTCTCTGATTTGATTAAGCTTTTCTTTCATTTTGTTTCCTTTCGTTTTTATATCAAATATTTTATCAAAGCCTAACATCTTTAAACTAGTTATTAATTTTCCGTTAACACTAGTTCCTATGTCATATCCAAATTCTTCACCAATTGAAACTCTTACTGCTGGCGCAAAAGCTACAATTTTATGTAATTTTGGATTATTCAAAGCATCAATTACCTTTTTTGTATCATCGTGTTCCATCAAAGCACCAGTTGGACAAACATTTACACATTGTCCACAATAAACACATGATGTTTCACATAATTTCTTATTAAAATTGCTACCTATTTCTGTATCAAAACCACGGTTATTTCGTTTAATTATTTCTGTTCCTTGAATTTTTTCACAAACACTTACACAACGATTACATAAAATACATTTGCTATTATCTCTAACTAGACATGGATTATCATTATCAAAACTAACAATACTTTTTTCACCACTATAATTATCTTCTTCTACATCATAAATTGAACATAATCTTTGTAATTCACACTTACCATTTTTAGAACAACTTAAACAATTTTTATTGTGATTTGATAAAATTAATTCTAATGTTTTTTTTCTTGATTCAATTACTTTTTTAGAGTTTGTTAATATTTCCATACCATCACTAATTTTAGTTGTACATGATGTAACTAAATTTTTCTTACCAACTAATTCAACTACACAAATACGGCAATTTGCAACTTCATTTATTTCTTTTAAAAAGCATAGTGTTGGTATTTTAATATTTATTTTATTACATGCTTCTAAAATGGTCATCTCTTTATCAAACTCGTATTCTTTATTATTAATTATATTTATAACATCTTCATAGCTATTTTTTGTTTTCGTAGAAATTTCCTTAGCATAGTCAGTAATCCTTTCTCCTTCTTTAAAAGTAATTTTAATTTCACACTATTAGAGTGGTATGCATTAGGAACAGATATTGATTTTATTATTTCAAGAGAAAATTACTGGAAAAAAGTAATGTTATCAAGAAAAGAAAATGGCTTTGGCTATAATGATAATTAAGATAAGGAGGCATATATTATGCAAATAGATGAATTTAAAATTAATATGTTTTTTAAGTTTTTCATTTTTACTCCTATCCATAAAAAAAGCCAGAAAAAAGAGACATCACTTCCTGCGATACCCACA
>CALCTA010000160.1 GCA_937893945.1 uncultured Clostridia bacterium
TTCCTGCATAGCAAAATATGTCTCGGACCGTCGAGGACGCCGGTCCCTACAAGCACTCTTTTTTATTTTTCTTCATCTCTTTATACTTATTTTATCGCCGCTTAACCTCTTTTGAACCACGCGAATATCGCGTGGTTTTCGTCTTACAACAAAAAGGCTGATCTAAGATCAGCCTTTTATTTATTGATAATCGGTACAAACTATACGGCTCTTATAGTGGTGCATATCGGGGGTTGCGAACGGGCAGTAATAAAGCTTATCGCCGTATTTGAAATAAAAGTTTATCCTCTCTGTCGTCCAGCCCTTGTAGGAAGTCTCAAGCTCGTCGGGATATGCGGTTACTATCGAGCCGTCGGCAAAGTTGCCTATTCCCTTTACTCGTCTCCGCACGATCGAGCCGTCGTCGCCCTCTAACTCCTCTGTAAAGGTCTTGGTGGTCTTATCATAGATATAGAAGCTGGAAAATACCGTTACCCACATCTTATCGTCGTCGTAATAGTAGGGCGCGAGGTCGTGTCCGAGGTTTGAGGGAAGCTTCGTGTATCTTTCCATATCCTCTGTAACGGTTATCACGTTCTTGCCTTCCTTGACTACCTTAAACGCGCGAAGCTCTGTTGCGCCGAGTCCCCAGAGAAGCTCGTTCTTAGGGTCCCAAAGCACCGCGTGAGCGTCGGTAAAGGGTATTTCGGTATATTGCGTGCTATATCCCTCAAGGTCATAGAGGCGAATTGCGTTGCCCGAGCTTGAAGCCACAGCCGCTATTCCGCCGGGGATCAGCTCAGCACCGTGAGCGCCCGTGGCAGCCTTTCTTGTAAACCATATCCTCTCGCCCGTGTCGTACTTCAGCATCTCAGCGTAAGTGCCGCTTGCAACTATTATGACCTTTCCGTATGTCTCGTCATCACGGAAGTTTATTCCCGTACAGCCTGACTTCGTCTGTATTCTTCTCTCAAGCACAGGCTCGTCGCTAAAGGGCACGAGAGTGTAGATATCTATAGTAGCATCCTTACTGTTAGTGAGTGCTACGCGATAGGGCTCGGGTGTGGCTACTACAGAAAGCTCCTCGTCGATACCCGGGGTGTCCTTATCAAAAAGATTTGTAAATTCTCTGACCGCCACGGCGCTTGTATAGTCGCTCGCGCCCGTTACAACTATATTCTTCCCTGCTATCTTCAAGGTATAGTTATTATCCGCAAGCTCGACCCTCGAGTCCTCACGGTTGGTAGCACCTACAAGTATCTCGCCTATCTCTGACGAAGGCGCTACGCTATCGTCGCTCATCTCAAACTCAACTCCCGTAGTCAGAGAGAGGTGCTCTCGAAGTATCTCTGCCGCTTGAAGTATTATCTCGGCGGGGTTTTGGGGATATATTACTCTATACAAGGGGCTGTTCTCCTCATTTGTAAAATACGTATATTTGATAGGCTTCGGCTCGGTGGGTGCTTCGGTAGGTGCTTCTGTAGGCTCATCCGTATGAGCGTCGGTGGAGAGTTGACTTGCGTCGGTCTCGTCGGGAATATTCGCGCTATTGCATCCCGCAAGCAAGAAAAGGCACGCGAGGATCAGCGACAAAAGTCTTTTTATTTTCATAGCTTTTCTCCTTTGTTTAATTGCCTGCACAGCTTTGATCGTAGGTCTCTATGATTATTGCCATAAGCTCGGAGTCAGGCTCAAAGCACTTGCTCTTGTCCAGATACTCCGACATAAATTCCTGCTTTATTTCGGCGTTGTATTTACCGCCGTGAGCCTCAACGTAGGCAGTATAATCCTCGTTGAGCGCCTCTCTGTATTCGTGCGCGTTCTCCGAGCAGAAAACGTAGCTATGTCCTCTGTCCTCGTATTTGATAAATTCCACGCGCTCGCTACCCTCAAGCTCGGAATAGAGCTTTCCGTAGCCGTACTCAATAGGAACGTCGGCATCATCCTCGCTATGCACCACTATCACCCTCGCATTACTGTCGGATATACCACGCAGCGCGCTGGCATCCGCGTATTCACTACCGAACTTCAGTCTTTCGTAAAGGAATACGTAAGGCGCGGTCAGATCGGCAAATACGCCTACGAGCTGCCTACCCTGGTGAAGTATAAGATCCTCTGACTCGTTAAATCCCGAAACTATCACCGCCGCCTTGACGTCGGGGTGCATAGAAAGCACGCTTGCCGAGGAATACGCGCCCCAGCTGTGCCCGAAAAGAACTATCGGCAGAGAGGCATACTCGTCAAGCGACTTGACGTGTGAGATAGCAGAGTCGAGGTCTATCACTCCCTGCGGCAGTCCCTTTGCCGACTTACCGTCGCTCTCATCGTTGCCGTGGGCATCGTACGCAAAGACCTTATATCCGTTTGATACAAAGACGTCGATAAAGGGCATATAGAAATTATGTCCGCCGCCGCCAAGTCCGTGAGCGACTATCACGACCCCCTTGACTGCCTGACCGTCCTTAGAATATTTATATCCCGCAAGGCGTGTACCGTCAGACGAGTAGAAATCGCTTCTTTCGCAAAGAAGCCCGTCAAAATCCTCAGTCGAGAAGCGAAGCCATTCCTCAGTTTCGTATCTGAAACTGAAAATAGATTCGTATATCACGACGGTCGCTATCGGCATAACGACAAAAGCCATGCCAAGCAGTACGGACACCGCTATTATCAGCGCCCTTTTCCACCAACAAAGGCGACTCTTTCTCATCATCTACACACCCCTTTCGTGTATTCCCCGATAGTATTATACCGCAAAAAAGCGAAAAATTCAAGTATCTGCTCGCATAAAAAAAAGCCGCCGAAGCATCGGCGAGCAAAAATATACCCCTAAAACGAGAGATGACCCTTGAGCCGCAGTTGTGATCCTACGCCCAAGGGTCATCTCTCCTCGTTCTTGATATCTAACATCTTTTGTTATCCTCTCTTTCTTCGAAATCTGCCTTCTGCTCTAATCTACAAAATTCCAAACACAATTACTATGCTCTCTAAGGAGAACTCCCTTTTGTTTTCCTTCGTAATCTTCATTGCAAAAGGCGAAAGTTTTCTTGACTTTTCAGATGTGGAGTTGCTTTTCTGTCGGTCTTTTTATTTCACACTTTCTTCTCACTATCTATGTAATGCGTAACACCGCCGTGTCTTTTGTTTTCCCTTTCCCGAACCGACTCAAAGCCTTCCTTACATCAAAGTCTGAAGATCAGTTTTTCATTGGTTTGTACCTTCCTTTCTTCACTCATAGTATACCATACTTTTTCAAGTTTTGCAATATGGAATTTTGTACAAACTTTACAATTATTTTTTATTTATTATGCAGAATTCGTCATTATGCACAATGATTTTTCGGAAATTCTATTGACAATCTTCAAAAAATGTGATATAATAAATTTGTTGTGGTGCTGTTTTGCGTCCCTTATAAGAAATTAACGCCCGTATCCATATTGGATACGGGCGTATTTTAGTGTCTGTAGCCCTTTTTCATAAGCATTTTCATAAGCTCAGAGAAAGGTAAGATAAGCGTTCCGACAACAAGGTTGCTGACTCCGTGTATGCAGTCCATAAGCGCGCCCTGCGCTATCCAGACGAGCATCTGATCAAAGCTGAGGTTAAACATCAGCGCCTGCGCAGGCGCGTAAAGCACGCCGAAGGCAAAGCCGTGCAGAGAGCAGACGAGAGGATATACCACCGCCGCTACGCCTTTTGGCATTTTCTTAGGCAACAGCATGGTTATGCCCCAGAGGATAGTCCATATGTACAGATACGGCACCCACCAGGTCGCAAAGCCTGCGTAAATTCCGTTTATAAAAACGTAGATATATATAGCCAACAGAGCCTTGACTCTGAACACGAGAGTTATAGTCATTACCAGCATCCCGAGCAGGTGGATGTTTGGAAATGCTTCCATTATCAGCTTTGAGCAGAACATCAGCGACCCGAGCATCGCGAGGACGATAAGCTCGAAGAGCGCGTTGTATCGGCGTTGTGCTCTCGTCAGATTACTTTGAGTAGACGATCTCAAAATGCTCTCCACCGACTATCGCCGTAGTATCAACACCGCTCATAAGGTATTCACCGTTCTGATAAAATCCCCAATAGCTCTTATCGACGTCGTAGTCCGCAACTATTCCGTTTACGCTCTTTACGTATATTCCGTACTGACTGTCCTCACCTGCGATGAGCTCGTGCTCAAGCAGAGCATCGCCGAGCGTGTCTGCGTCGGTGTGGATCGTGAAGGTAACGCTCTGCTCCTCAACCTTTACCTCGACCTCAACGGTCTTCTCACCCTTGCCGAATTCCTTGTCGCTTCTGTATGTAGCGTTCTCCCAAAGTCCCTCGGCGTCTATCTTCTCGTTGCACGAGACAAGGCAGAGCACGAAAGACAGCGCAACTACTGCCAAAGCTACTGATCTGATTACTTTTTTCATATGTTTTCCCTTTCGTTTATAAAAATATTAACAAAAAGGATAAAATAAAAGCGCTCTTCCGTGAGAGCGCGACATGACGAAAAAGGATACCCTGCCCGTATCCAAAAAGCCATATCTCCCCACGTTGCCCAAGAGACCTTTATTGGCGCAGAGCGATAAGCATTCCGACTTGAGAGACGAAGCTCAGATACGGTAATGGCTGTTGCTGCAGATTCTCACTGCGATTTCCTTATCCCCGGGGAAGCACCGTCCGGCAGTGCCCCCGACAACAGAGGTCGCTAAGTACGCCCCTGATGAACTGCGTTATTCTTTTGTCGGAAGTATTATACCACAATTCGAGGCTTTTTTCAAGTGCTTTTGTTCATTTTCCCTTATTGACTTTAAACCTCTGATGTGATATACTTGTCAAAGATAAATACGAAGGAAGTCTTTACTATGAAATCCGAATACACTCGTCTTAAGGCGGCGTGCTACA
>CALCTA010000161.1 GCA_937893945.1 uncultured Clostridia bacterium
TTCCTTCATTAAAGTTCTTTGGCGCCACCCTTTCTTTCAAGAAAGGTGGCAAAAAAGTCCGTATAAAACTAACTTACCCCTCGGATGGATAACCGAAGAAGCCTGCGATCGCCCAGTCGGCGTGGTCGTAATCCTTACCGCTATACGAGCCCTGATGTGCGAGGAGCTTAATTGTCTTTGCGCCCTCGGGGATATCGACGTCAAATACGTAGCTCTGACCTCTGCCGAGCTGAGCGGTACGGTCCATAAGCTCACCGTCGATATAAACGTAGAATATCATAACGTAATAGTCGCTGATATTGGGGTTATCTCTGACTATCTCGTCGTCCTGACCGACGACTGCGAGGAACTTCATAGAATCCTCGGGAATATTCATAATTATCTCGGACGTCGCGTGTGCGCCTATTCCCTTGCTGAATTCAGTACCGTCAAGCGAGAGAGTATTGCCGTCAACCGACTTATCTATATTGATACTTCCCCAACCTGTAGTTGCCGATATCCACTCGCTCTTCATATCTCCCGCAAAGTCCTCAGCCAAAAATTCCGACCAATAGATGAACTGCTTTGAGGTCTCAGCGTAGCAAACACCGTCCTGAACGAGATAAGCCTTGATGGTATAATAGTAGTCGTAAACGCTCGGTACCTCAAATATTTCAAGGGGTACTGCGTCCTCAAAGGTAGAATCTGCACCTGCCGAGATATATACCTTTGGGTTATCGTACGGACTTGCGATGAACACCACGTCAATGAGGTCGCCCTCGGTTATTACCCTACAGGTATCCTGAGAGAATGCTATCGTGGGCTCTGTATAGTAGTTGCTCATGCTTCCGAGATTAAATACGTTGGTGTATCCAAGTCTTACGAGAGTTCTCAGCGCCTGAGTTGAACGCTTAGCCGCCGAGCAATAAACGATAATGGGGGTATTCTTGTCTGAAACCACAGAGGATATCTGCTTTGCTATCTCGGTGTATTCAATATTTATCGCGCCGTCTATATGCTCCCTCTCAAATTCCTCTGCTCCGCGAACGTCTATAAGCACAGCTCCGTCAGAGATAAGCTGCTTTGCGGTCATAGGACCTACGTTGTAGCTGAGTATCTCGGGTGCGGAGAGAGTCTTTACGTAAGAGGTAAGCGCCCTTTCGTTGCTGTCAATCAGAGTTACCTTAAAGTTACCGTTAAAGAGCGCGGGAATATTTCCAAGATCAAAACGAATAGTACCTGCACTCGCCGTTATGACCTTTTTCTCATTGAATGACCAATCGCCGTCAAGCGCCTCGATAGCCACGTACTTCGCGTTATCGGTTGCCGCTGCGTAGCTTACCAGCACAGACGTGCCTGCGCTACCCGTGAGGAACTCGGGGGCGTATATGGTATCCTTTGCAGGCGCGAG